>JBBQLF010000131.1:0-9444 GCA_038327695.1 Bryobacterales bacterium | reverse complement strand
GCGAAGCTGCCGGCGGCGCTGGACGACGCCCAGAAGCGGGGATTGAAGTTCATCGTCTGCCCGTACATCGCGCCGGAGGACCGCGGCGGCGTGGATGTGATCAAGAAGCTGGGCGAGACGCTGAACCGGGCGGGCGAGATGTGCCAGAAGGCGGGCATGGCTCTCTGCTATCACAACCACGCGTTTGAGTTTGAGCCCGTGGCCGGCGGCGGCAACCTGCTGGACGTGCTGATGCAGACGGCCGAGGCGAAGCTGGTGAGCCTGGAACTGGACATCATGTGGTCGCGCGTGGCGGGCGTGGATCCGGTGACGGTGCTGAAGAAGTACGGCAAGCGAGTGGCCCTGTTGCACCTGAAGAATGTGGCCGATACCGGCGGGCCGCAGTACAACGAGAAGGTGGCCAAAGGGTCGTTCCGCGAGGTCGGCAACGGGGTGATCGATATCGCCGCCGTGCTGAAGGCCGCCAGTGCGGCTGGGGTCCAGCACTATTTTGTGGAGCAGGATCAGACGCCGGGCGATCCGCTGGAATCGCTGAAGGCGAGCTTCGAGTATTTGAAGAAGCTCAGTTATTAGAAGCCTGACAGAGGCGCGGACGGAGGCATCCATGCAGGCGAATTGGCATCTCGACTTCTTTCGTGACGTGGCGCTGGAGTTCTGGCGTCAGGCGATTCCGCCGGAGATGACTCGGGCGGAAGCCGATTTTCTGGAGCGCACGTTTGACAGCGGAACCGGCGCGCATTTTCTGGACGTTCCGTGCGGCAATGGGCGCCACGCGGTGGAACTGGCCGCACGCGGGCACCGGCTGACCGGAGTGGACAGCAGCGAAGGGTTTATCGCCGAGGCGCAGGCCAGTGGCTGTGACGCGCGGTGGGTGCTGGGCGATATGTGCGAGCTGCCGTGGCAGGCGGAGTTTGACGGAGCGTACTGCTTCGGCAACAGCTTTGGCTACCTGGACCGGCGCGGTGCGGAACGGTTTCTGGCCGCCGTGTCGCGGACGCTGAAGCCGGGCGGGCGGTTCATTGCCGATACCGGCATGGCTGCGGAGTCCATCCTGCCGGCTCTGTTGCAGAAGCGCTGGCACCACATTGGCGGCATCTACGTGCTGAGTGAGAATGAGTACCATCCGGCCGAAGGGCGGCTCGACATCGACTACACGTTTATCCGCAATGGCGTGGCGGACAAGCGGCCGACGTCCAGCTTCGTCTTCACGGTGGCGGAGCTGTGCCACTTCCACCGGGCGGCGGGCCTGGAGCCGGAGCAACTGCTGAGTTCGGTGGGGGGCGCGCCGTATGCGCTGGGCGCGCCGCGGCTGATTCTCGTCTCGCGCCTGCGGGGCTAAAGCGGACACACTACGGCCTCGCGGTGGCCTGGATTAGATCGCCCAGGGAGCGCCTTTTTCGTGGCGCCCCCCGAATTATTATGGACGCGAGCTGATCGGGTCAAATACCGGTATTCACGCCATCCGGGAAAGGACGGCGGCCCGCCATTAGAAACAACGGCCCCGAGGGGCGCGTTGCCGCTCTAATGTCGGCGATGGGGTCAAGCTGGCCAGCGTTGGGTCACCCTCAATTGGAGTATAGCAGGCGGTGTCAAGAGCTGGAGCAGTTATCTGATTGATAAATAAGGAACAAATGGCTTGTGAACGCTTAAGTTTTCATCGGCGGGGCGAGGCGGAAGCCGGGGTAAACGGGGAGCGTTGTGCCGCCCCGGTGATGAAAACGTTCGTTGAACGAAACCCTTTTTGTCAGGCGCCGGGGCTATGGGTATTGCTTGGTCCGGGGTTGGGGGAATGGGTGGCCGGCGCTGTGGCGGACCGTGCGTGATTGAGAAGATCGAGAAAACAGGGCTGTGCACGATAACGTTCTCAGCGGTTGGGCGGGGCGAAAGGCGGGGGCTGGCGCGAGGCGCCTGCGGCGAATCAAGGGTAGTTCTTCTCGATCCAATCCGGGTAGCGGTACTTCAACATGTAGGCGATCCACATTCCCTGCGCCGTTGGGTGGGCGGCCGAGTCTTCTTCATTCAGCGTAAATCGATAGAGGGTGGGCTGCCAGCCGTACCAGCTCCAACGCCAACCGCCGTCGAGCTGCTGGGCGTCCAGGGCGCGTTCTACCCACCGGCGCTTGACCAGATCCGGTTGGCCGGCCGCCAGAAGGAAGGCGACGCGCTGCAAATACAGATCCGTCACACGAAAGTCCACGGAGGCTTCGTGGGCCACGCGCAAGGAGATGTGGTGAATCAAGCGGTCCAACGACGGCGTAGTCCCATTGAGAGCGCGGTACAGGTAGAGCGCAAAGAGCTGGTGGGTCGCGCTCCCAGAGCGGTACTTGTCCGGGGCAAACATGTTGGCGCGGGCTGCCGGCGACAGGGGGATCCCGGCCGGCGAGGCGGCGTGCATGAGCCAGAGCTGGTAGTCCTCGTCCTTCCATGTTTGCTTTTCGGCCGGTGGTTCAAAACGGCTGTTCGGGCCGACCATCCGCGCAAAGGCATAAGGGGAGGAGTTCGCGGTGAAATAGAGGGCAACCAGGGCCTGGAGGCGGCTGTCGCCGGACAGTCGAGCGCAATCGGCCACCATGTGCATCAGGGCGGGGTTGCCGGTCACCGACCGCGGATTTTCCGGGATCCAGGGGGAGGCGCCGCCACCAACGGCGGCGATCCAATCGCGGCTGGGGATGATCGCCTTGTCGAGACGGCCCACGATCTCCGCGCGGGAAACCGAGCCAAGGCTGAGGTTGTTATTGAGCAGCGCGATGCCGGCCGGCAGGAGGGCCAGGAGGAGGAGCACCAGCAAGAGGCGCCGCAGCCGTATAGTGAAACTATCGGAGGATCGCACGGCGTGTGGCCCAGCCCGGCAGATGAGAGACGCGCCAAGGACGTTGGGGCGGAACTGGACTGCGGCAGCGGCGGGAGCGCGGAGTGAAACAACCGGAGGATCGCGCGGCGTCTGGCCCCCCGGCAGATGAGAGACGCGCCAAGGACGTTGAGGCGGAACTGGACTGCGGCGGCGGCGGGAGCGCATAGAATGGAAAAGCTATGCGTGTGTTGACATTGCTCCTGCTGAGCGCGATCGCCCTGGGCGCCCAGACGATTGACACGGCGGCGCTGGATGCGGCGGTGGAGAAGACGCGGGCGACGTTCCAGGCGCCGGGTATCGCCGTGGGCCTGGTGCGCGGCGATGAGGTTATTTACCTGAAAGGTTTTGGCGTGAAGAGGCTCGGCGGCAGCGATGCCGTCACGCCCGATACGCGCTTCGCTCTGGCTTCGACAACCAAGGCGTTTGTGAGCGCGGCTGCGGCCATTCTGGTGGATGAGGGCAAGATGCAGTGGGACGATCATCCGGGCCGGCATCTGGCTGGATTCCGGCTGAACGATGCGCACGCGAACACGTTGGTGACCATGCGGGACCTATTCGCCCACCGGACAGGGCTCAGCCGCAATGACCCGCTCTGGTACAGCACCGGCTGGACCCGCGGCGAGATCCTGCGGCACGTCGCCGAAGTGCCGCTCAGCAAGCCGTTCCGGTCCGTCTGGCAATACCAGAACATGATGTTTATGGCTGCCGGGGAAGCGGTGGGCCAGGCCAGCGGGGCCACGTGGGAGCTGACCCTTGGCAGCCGGATCCTGAACCCGCTGGGTATGAACAACACGGGTTTCAATGCCGCCGACGCGCAGCGCGCCGCCGATGTGGCGAGCCCGCACGCGGCCGAACACGGCGTGGTGAAGGAGATCCCGTGGCGCGATGCCGCCAATATCGGCTCGGCCGGCTCAATGAACTCGTCGGCGCGCGATATGACGAAGTGGCTGCGGCTGCACATTGGCGGAGGGGTGTTCGACGGGCAGCGCATCGTCAGCGAGAAGAGCCTGGGCGAGACGCACTCGCCGCAGATGGTGGTGCGGGACGAGCCGCCGTGGGCGGAGCTGAATCCGGAGACCAATCTGCGCAGCTACGGGATGGGCTGGTTTGTGCAGGACTACCGGGGGCGGCAACTGGTTTCGCACGGCGGGTCCATCGACGGCTTCCGGGCGCAGGCCGGCTTCCTGCCGAAGGAGCAGCTTGGCTTCGTCATCCTGACCAACGTGAACGTCGCCAGCGTGGTGGAGGCGCTGCGCTACGCGCTGCTGGACATCCTGTTGAATGCGCCGGAGCCTCGGCGGGATTGGGCGGCTCTTTACAAGACAGTGCTGGACCGGCAGGAGCGCGAGGCGGACGCGAAGAAGGCCGACCGTCTGGCGCAGCGGGTGGCGGGCACGCGGCCCTCACTGACGCTGGCGGACTACGCGGGCGATTATGACAACGCCGGCTACGGCGTGGCGCGCGTCTCGGCGCTGGCCGGCGGGTTGCAACTGGAGTGGGGCACCTGGAAGCTGGTCCTGGGCCATTGGCATTTTGATATGTTCCAGACGAAGGACGACGGCACGAGCCAGGCGAATACTGCGGTGCAGTTCACTCTGAACGCGGAGGGCCAGGCCGACTCGCTCCGGTTTTTGGATCAGACGTTCCGGCGCAAGCTGCCGGTGGAGAAGAAATGAAATGAGACGAAGGGAATTTGCGTTGACTCCCCTGGCCGCGAGCGCGGCCTGCTCGCAGCCGAGTGCGCCGCGCGGGTGGCCGGCGCGTTGGGATGCGGCGCTGATTGGCAGCGCGGTGAAGACTCGCGGCCTGCGGTTCGACGAGGACAAGCAGATGATCCGCGTGATCCTGGGCCCGGAGTACCGGTATCACACGAAGCTGCGGGAGTGCCAGGCGCATCCCACGCGCGATTCGCTGGAGTACGGGCTGTTTCTGCTGGAACACGGCGAGGCGGCCAGTGTGGCCAGGGCGCGCCGGATTCTGGAGCGCGTGATCCCGCTGCAGGTGACCGACCCGGCGAGCAAATGGTACGGCATCTGGGGCTGGTATCTGCAGGAGCCGCCGGACCGGATGGCCCCTGCCGACTGGAACTGGGCCGATTTCAACGGTTCTCTCCTGCTGTTGACGGAGCTGCGCCACGGCAAGACGTTGGGCGCGGAACTGCGGGCGCAGGTGCGGGAGGCCATCCGGCACGCGGCCCGCAGCGTCCAGCGCCGCAACGTGTCGATGTCCTATACCAACATTGCGGTGAAGGGCACGTTCGTGACCCTGGCGGCGGCGGAGTTATTGGGGGACGAGGAATTGGGCGCCTACGCGCGGGAGCGCCTGGTGCGGCTGTGCCGCCAGATCGACGAGACGGGGTCTTTCGCCGAGTACAACTCACCTACCTATGCGCGCGTGACGCTGACGAACCTGGTGCGGATCCGGATGTTCGTCAAAGACGAAGAGGCGCGGCGCCGGGCAGCGGCCGTGGAACGGCGCGCGTGGCTGCATCTGGCCGGGCATTGGGACGCCGCCAGGATGCAGTTCAGCGGCCCGATGAGCCGCTGCTACGGCAACGACGCGGGCACGCCGGCGTGGCTGGAGAAGGCGCTGGACGCGCGGCTGGGGCTGTGCAACCTGGACAAGACCACCAGCGACGACGGCGAGACGGGCATCCACGACTACCGTTGCCCGGCGGATCTGGCGCCCAGGTTTCTCACCGCCAGGCCGGGCCGCGAACACCGGGAGCTCTACCTGGCCTCGCCGCCCACGCAGGGTACCAGCTACTTCAGCAAGTCGTATTCGCTGGGGTCTGCCAACCGGGCCGATTTCTGGGTGCAGCGGCGGCCGCTGCTGGGCTACTTCGGCGATGCGGGCCGGCCGGCGCGGGTGGTGCAGTTGCGGGTGATCAAGGACGGCTACGATTTCTCGTCCGCGCTGTTTTTCTCCGTGCAGCAGGGCGCGCGCGTGCTGGGCCTGATCAACTTCCGTGATCCCGGCGGGGACAAGCACATCTCGCTGGACCCGATCAAGAACGGCGAGTTCGTCTGCGGGCGCATGTTTGCCCAGCTTGACTTTGAAGGGCTGCCGGACGGTTTCCGGGTGGAGCAGGGCGAAGGCGGGGTGCAGTTGCAGTCCACCCTGCTGGCGGCGCGGTTCGTCGTGGTGGCGGCGCGGTTTGGCGAGCACCAGCCGGCCGTGCAGGTCCACAAAACGACGCAGAGCCTGACGCTGACGGCGGACTTTGCGCCGCCGGAGGGTGGGCGCGTGGTGCGCTGGCGCGAAACCGCCCAGGCGTATCTGGCGTTCACGCTGGAGCTGGCCGAGCCGGGCGCGGCGCTGAGCTCCGAGGCGTGCCGGGTGGAGACGGGCGGCGGCGTGATCGATCTGCGCTGGGGCGAGCTGGGACTGAAGGGCGCCACGGCGGTGGCCGCCGCCTCGCGGCAAAACGAGTTATTCGAAGAACGTTTGAAACAGGAACCGGTGCGCGCGGTCCGGCTAAGCGGCGAGCGCCTGGCATAGAATAGGAGCCGAAATGATGATGACTCGCAGGAACCTCCTTCTCGCCGCGCTGGCCACGCCAGCCACGGCAGCCTTTGGCAAGACGTCGAAGCTCAAGATTGGCGTCACGGACTGGAATCTGCGCCTGGCCGGCAAGTTGGAGGCGGTGGCGCTGGCCCGCCGGCTGGGCTTCGAAGGCGTGGAGGTGAGCCTGGGGCGGGCTGCGGTGGATGGCAAACTGCCGATGGACAACGCCGAACTGCAGGCGCAGTATCTGGCCGCGGCCAAGGAACAGAACATCGCGCTGGCCGGGACGTGCCTGGAAATACTGCACGTCAACTGCGGGAAGAACGACAAGCTGGCGCTGAAGTGGATCGCCGACGGCATCCAGATTACGAAGAAGTTGAACGCGCGGGTCATGCTGATGCCGTTCTTCGGCAAATGCGGGCTGGCCACGGCGGAGGAATTTGACTATCTGGGCGACGCGCTGAAGGAATTGGGCAAGGAAGCCGAGAAGGCCGGCATTGAGCTCGGGCTGGAAAATACCATCTCGGCGCGGGACAACGTGCGGATCATGGAGCGCTCGCAAAGCAAGGCTGTGAAGGTCTACTACGACGTCGGCAACTCGACGCGCTCCGGGCACAACATCATGGAAGAGATCCCTTGGCTGGGCGCCAAGCGCATCTGCCAGTTCCATCTCAAGGACGAGGGTTACATCGGCGAAGGGAAGATCGATTTCCCGGAAGTGATGAAACGAATCATGGCTCTCGGCTTCGAGGGGTTTGCCAACTTGGAGACGGGCAGTCCATCCAAGTCTATCGACAATGACATGAAGAAAAACCTGGAGTACGTGCGGAAGTTGGCGGGCTGAACGGCGTTCAGCGTGTAAAGCCTTTCAGAGTCAACGGGATTAGCCACCTGCGGCAGGTGTCAAAGTGCGTCAATTCAGACACACTGATCTGATTCTGTGCGTCCGGCGGGCGCCGGAGAATCGAGATTAATTCTCGTAAATTGTGCAAATTCAGTAGTTTGGTGGCGTTTGCCATTGACTTCCAGTTTCAATCAGTTTACATTTGGAGCTACCCAGATGTAGTCTCGTCTACAACTCAACGAAGGTGGCAGCGAGGTCCCTGCATGACCTTTCAGGTCGGTGAAAAAGTCGTCTATCCCAACCACGGGGTAGGCACGATAGAGAACATCAGTTCCCGGTCCTTCGGCAGTCAGGCCGAAAGATTTTACTTACTTCGTCTCTCCAGCAACCGTTTGACCGTCATGGTCCCCTTTTCGCATGTCGATCAGGTGGGGCTGCGCAAGGTCACCAGGAACGGAGAGATTACCAAGGTCCTGAACTATCTGGCATGCGGTGAAAGCACGGGCTGCCAGGATTGGAAGGATCGATTCAAAGAGAATTCGGCCAAGATGCAGGGTGGCAGCCTGCTGGAAATCGCCGAGGTTCTCAAGTGCCTGGCCCGGCTGCAAACGGCCAAGCCGTTGTCGTTCCGCGAGAGGAAGATGTTAGACCGGGCGCGGGTGATGCTGGTTGCGGAGATGGCTACGGGCCGCGGACTGAAAGACAAGGACGCCGTGGACATGCTGGACCGGGCGATGTCGAAATCCAGCCTGCGATTCCCCGAGCCTCTATAGCGAAGGCGTGTTTGGGCCGATGAAGATCACAGCAGTCGAAACGATTCGGCTGAAGCGCGGGTTGACGGTGCACGCCGGACCGATCGGGTGGCTGTGGGTCCGTCTGCACACCGACGAAGGGCTGATCGGCCTGGGGGAGACTTATCCCCACCCGGCGAGCGAGCAGGCCGTGGTGCTGGAGCGGCTGGCGCCCAAGCTGCTGGGGCGCGATCCGCTGGCGATCGAGAAGCTGTGGGCGGACCTGTTTCTGGAGGTCAGCTACAGCGGCTGGGCCGGAGCCGAGATGCGCGCCATCAGCGCTGTCGATCTGGCTCTGTGGGACCTATCCGGCCAAGCCTGCGGGCGGCCGATCCACCAGATGCTGGGCGGGCCCTGCCGCGACCGGATCCGCATCTACAACACCTGCTACGATCACCTCGACTTCCTCACCCAGCCTGTGGAACTGGCCGCGTCCCTGTTGGCCATGGGCATCTCCGCGATGAAGATCTGGCCGTTTGACCCGATCGCGCGGGAAACGGGCGGCAACTATATCACGGCTGCGCAGATGAGGCAGGGCCTGAGCGGGCTGGAGGCGATCCGGCGCGAGTTTGGCGATAGTATGGACGTGGCGATGGAGTTCCACGGCTACTGGTCTCTGCCGTGCGCCATCGAGATCGCCCACGCGCTGGAGCCGCTCAAGCCGATGTGGCTGGAGGAGATGCTGCCCCAGGACAACCTTGCCGCTTATCGCGAACTCGCCAACTCAACCCGGCTGCCGTTGTGCCTGAGCGAGCGCCTGATGACGCACTGGCAATACCGCGAGTTGCTGGAACTTCGCGCCGCGCGGATTGTCATGCCGGACCTGGCGTGGTGCGGCGGTTTCACCCAGGCCCGCAAGATCGCGGCTATGGCCGAGGCGCACTACCTGCCGGTAGCGCCGCACAACTGCGGGGGACCGGTGCTGCACTGGGCCAGCGCCCATCTGGCCGCGGCGATCCCCAACCTGCGCATTCTTGAGACCGTTCGGCGCCACTACCTGGACGAGTACAACGGGTTGATGGACGCCCCGCTGCACCCGGTGGACGGCTGGCTGCCCGTGCCGCAGGGCTCCGGGCTGGGCGTTCGCCTTTGCGAGGAGCGGATCCGGCGGGACGACGTGGAGATCCGGACGGTTCGCTGAGGCCGGCACTTTTGCGCTTGTCCTGCGCGCTTTTGGGTAATGGGATCGACCTTCCGTGCCGATGAGCAATTAGGGAGGATCGCCACCCCGCATGCGCTGTCAGCAGTGCGGCAAGAAGCTCGGCTTGCTGCGAAAGATCGCCACGATCGCCAGGAAAGACGAGTTTTGCTCGGACGAACACCGCACCCAGTACCAGCGCAATGAAAGCCAACTCGCGCTGGCACTGATGGGGGAATCGAGACAGCGGTTTGTGCGGCGAGCCGATCCGGCGCCGGTAGCGGCCGTGGCGCGCCCGCAGGCGATGGACCCT
>JBBQLF010000130.1:0-9513 GCA_038327695.1 Bryobacterales bacterium | reverse complement strand
CTCAGGTGTTTTTCGGGCATGTGTTCTTCTTTGGTAGAGTAGCCGTTTGCTCGGGTAGTTCTTGTGTGTAGTGCAATGCGTTGTAAATCCAGAAACACTTCTACTTCGTGTTGGTCATAAACTATTTGCACCCCTATCTGGCCATTGAAACGCTGGAGAATATGGACCAGCGCCAGTTGCTGCCTCCTGGCGTAGACTTCCCGAAAGCGCTCAAAAACTACAAGAAATCCGTCAATAAGGGCCTGTTGAAGGTCTTTTCGAAGATGGGCATCTCCACGCTGCAAAGCTATCGCGGCGCGCAGGTTTTCGAAGCCATCGGATTGGCCAGCAGCCTGGTGAAAAAGTACTTCACCGGCACGGCTTCGCGCATTGAAGGGATCGATCTGGACGTCATCGCCGAAGAAGTCCGCCGCAAGCATGCCTTCGCCCTGGCGCCGGTCACGGAGTCGGAGGCGGAATTGGACCCCGGCGGCGACTACCAATACCGGACGCGGGGCGAGTATCATCTCATCAACCCGGCGACCATCTCCGCGCTCCAGCACGCGGTCGCCAGCAACAACTTCGCCAACTACGAGCAGTACGCCAATCACATCAACCGGCAGAACAAGCAGCTTTGCACGCTGCGCGGCCTGATGGAGTTCAAGTGGGCCAGCCAGGCCCTTCCGCTCGAAGAGGTGGAACCCGCTAGCGAGATCGTGAAACGCTTCGCCTCCGGCGCCATGAGCTTCGGCTCAATCTCAAAAGAGGCGCACGAGACGATGGCCATCGCCATGAACCGCATCGGCGGGCGATCCAATACCGGCGAGGGCGGCGAAGACGAAGCACGCTTCGCACCCGACGCCAACGGCGATTCGCGCCGCAGTTCCATCAAGCAGGTCGCCTCCGGCCGCTTTGGTGTGACAGCCAACTATCTGGTGAACGCCGACGAGTTGCAGATCAAGATCGCCCAGGGCGCCAAGCCCGGTGAGGGCGGCCAGTTGCCGGGCCACAAAGTGGACGCTGAGATTGCGCGCGTCCGCCACTCCACGCCCGGCGTGGGCCTGGTCTCGCCGCCGCCCCACCACGATATCTACTCCATCGAAGACCTGGCGCAACTGATCTACGATCTGAAAAACGTCAATCCCGAGGCGCGCATCTCCGTCAAGCTCGTCTCCGAAGTCGGTGTCGGCACGGTGGCGGCCGGCGTGGCCAAGGCCCATGCTGACGTCGTGCTGATCTCCGGTGACAGCGGCGGCACTGGCGCCAGCCCGCTCACCTCACTCCGCCACGCCGGCTCGCCGTGGGAACTCGGCCTGGCCGAAACGCAGCAGGTGCTGGTCATGAACGACCTGCGCAGCCGCATCCGCGTGCAGACCGACGGCAAACTCCAGACCGGCCGCGACGTCGCCATTGCGGCTTTGCTGGGCGCCGAGGAGTATGGCTTCTCCACCATGCCGCTCATCGCCCTGGGTTGCATCATGATGCGCAAATGCCATCTGAACACCTGCCCGGTCGGCATTGCCACCCAGGATCCGGCGTTGCGCGCCAAGTTCGCCGGCAAGCCGGAAGCGGTCATCAACTACTTCTTCTTCGTCGCCGAAGAGATGCGCCAGATCATGGCCAAACTCGGCTTCCGCACCGTGGACGAGATGGTGGGCCGTGTGGACCGCCTGGAGATGCGCGCCGCCATCGGCCACTGGAAGGCAAAGGGCCTGGACCTTTCCGCCATTCTCTACAACCCGCCAGCGCCGAGCCGCGTGGCCCGGCACTGCACCACCAAGCAGGATCATGGCATCGACGAAGCGCTGGACTTCAAGCTGATCGAGTTCTCCCGCGAGGCCATCTATGACCGCACGCCGGTGGCGTTCCGGTTGCCCATCCGCAACGTGCACCGCACCGTGGGGGCCATGTTGTCCGGCGCCATCGCCAGGAAGTACGGCTCTGGCGGACTCCCGCCGGATACCATCCGCTGTGATTTCCATGGCAGCGCGGGGCAGAGCTTCGGAGCGTTTCTGGCCTCCGGCGTGACGCTGACCCTGGAGGGCGACGCCAACGACTACGTGGGAAAGGGCCTCTCCGGCGGAAGGATTATCGTCTATCCGCCGCGCGTGTCGACGTTCGTGCCGGAGGACAACATCCTGGTGGGCAACGTCGTTCTTTATGGCGCCACCGGCGGTGAGGCTTTCTTCAATGGCATGGCCGGCGAACGCTTCGCCGTGCGCAACTCCGGTGCCACCGCCGTGGTGGAGGGCGTGGGCGACCACGGCTGCGAGTACATGACGAAGGGCCTGGTAGTGGTGCTCGGCCGCACCGGCAAGAACTTCGCCGCCGGCATGTCCGGCGGCATCGCCTACGTGCTGGACGAGACTGGCGAATTCCGGCACCGTTCGTGCAATCGTTCGGGCGTGGATCTGGACCCCATGACCGACCCGCGGGATGTGGACCTGGTCCGCTCTCTGATAGTGAAACATGCCGAAGCGACGGGCTCGCCCCGCGCCCGCTGGATCCTGGAGAACTGGTACGTGATGCTGCCTAAATTTGTGAAAGTCTTCCCTCACGAATTCAAACGGGTGCTGGGCGTGCCGCGCTCGGCAGACATGCCCCCAGTGACGCTCACCCGGCCAGGCACGATGACGGCCCAGGAGGTGGCGCGTGGGTAAGGTTACCGGCTTCTTCGAATACCAGCGCGAAACCTTTGGCCGGCGCCCGGTCGCCGAGCGGCTGAACGACTGGTTTGAGGTCTATCAACCGCTCCCGGAGGAGCGCGTCAAGACACAGGGCGCCCGCTGCATGGACTGTGGCGTGCCGTTCTGCCACAATGGCTGCCCGCTGACCAATCTGATCCCGGACTGGAACGACATGGTCTACAAGGGCCGCTGGCGCGACGCACTGCGGGACCTGCACGCCACCAACAACTTCCCGGAGTTCACCAGCCGCATCTGCCCGGCGCCGTGCGAGTCAGCCTGCGTGCTCGGCATCAATGAGCCGCCGGTCGCCATCAAGGCCATTGAGCGTTCCATCATAGACCGCGCCTGGGCCGAGGGTTGGATCCGTCCGGAGCCGCCCGCGCAGCGCACAGGCAAGCGCGTGGCCGTGGTTGGCAGCGGACCGGCCGGCCTCGCCGCCGCTCAGCAACTGGCGCGAGCCGGCCACCTGGTGACTGTCTTCGAGAAGGCGGACCGTGTCGGCGGCCTGCTGCGTTACGGCATCCCGGACTTCAAAATGGAGAAGCTCCACATTGACCGCCGCATGGAACAGATGACGGCGGAAGGGGTGGCGTTCCGGACCAGTTGCTGCGTAGGCGTCGACATCTCCGTCGAAGAACTCAGGGCTGGTTTCCACGCCATCGTGCTCGCCGGCGGCGCCGAACAGCCGCGCGACCTGCCCATCCCGGGACGGGACCTGAAGGGCATCCACTTCGCCATGGAGTACCTGCCCCTGAACAACAGGCGGAATGCCGGTGACACCGTCCCCGCCGATCAGTGGATCTCGGCCGAGGGCAAGAACGTGATCATCATCGGCGGCGGCGATACTGGCGCCGATTGCCTCGGTACGTCCCACCGCCATAAGGCGAAATCGATCCGGCACTTCGAAATCATGCCGATGCCGCCGGACTCGCGCGCCGCTTCCACGCCGTGGCCCCTTTGGCCGCTGATGCTGCGCACCGAATCCTCGCACGAAGAGGGTGGCGAGCGGCACTGGGGTATCCTGACCACGGAGTTCGCCGGCGACGCGAGCGGCCACGTACGCGCGCTGAAAACCACCAGCGTCGGCGCGCCTCCGCAGTTTGCGCCTGCCGCCGGCACGGAGCAGGAGTTCGAAGCGGATCTGGTCCTGCTGGCCATGGGCTTCACCGGGCCCGTCAAAAACGGCCTCATCGAACAACTCGGCGTGGAACTCGACGGGCGTGGCAACGTCAAGGCCGACGAGCGTTATATGACATCCATCCCCGGCGTGTTCGCCGCCGGCGACGTGCGCCGCGACCAGTCCCTGGTGGTCTGGGCCATCGCCGAAGGACGCAAGGCGGCCGAAGGAGTGGACGAGTTTTTGAGAGACTGATGGTTCACGGTAGTTGAACCGACATGTTTCTGCAGCTTGGAATCGCCTGGATCGTTCTGGTTGTCTGCGTAGGGCTCGCTGTCTTCGGTCTCGCCGCCAACGGGACGCTTCGACAGGACCTGTGGGACCCCGTGGATCTGCAACGGTTCCTGCTCTTCGCTGCCATTTACGCCTCCGTCTCCGCCGCCGCCATCCGTTGGATTCCTCGCTGGTACCTGCCCCTGGTGGCCGTTGCCACCTTCATCTACACAGGCCTGTCCGTGGGCTTCGTGGCGCCGCTGGCCATCGGCTATTTCGCCGCCGGCTGTTACGCCGCCGGCGCCCTCTGGCTGCGCGCCCAGCCGGAGTTCCTGAAGACAAACCCGCAATTGCCCATCTTCATCGGGCTGGGCATGTCGGCCTTCTTCGTCATGGTGACGGCCCAATGGCAGATCCACTACCGTTGGCTCTATTTCTTACTGCCGGCCGTCGCCATCTTCTACGCCGCAAAGCGGAAATTAGGCCCCAACCTGCGCCTGGAATTTGCCACTACCCGGCGCGATCTGGTCCCGCTGTCCGTAGCGCTCTTCCCGCTGCTCTGCGCGTGGATGGCCGCGCTGAAGCCGGAAGTCAGCCCAGACGGCCTCGCCATGCACATGGTCATCCCGGCCCGCCTGGCCGCTCTGCACCACTGGCCCTTCCAGGTGCAGGAGTTCATCTGGGCCGTCATGCCCATGGGCGGAGATTGGGCCTATTCCTTCGCCTGGATGCTCGGCGGCGAGCCGGCGGCAAAGCTGCTGAACTTCGCCATTCTGACCCTCATCTCCTGGACGCTCTATGAACGTCTCCACGCGCGTGTACCCGGCTGGATGACCGCCGTGCTGGTGGCCGGCTACCTTTCCACTCCGCTCACCCAGCTGGAGACAGGCTCCATGTTCGTGGAGAACTTCCAGGCCGCCATGCTGTTGGGTTCCATCCTCCTGTTACGCATTCATTTGAAGGAGCGGCGCAGCGTCTTCTTCCTCGCCTTCGCCTTCCTGGCTGGCGTGGCGGCCGCGTCCAAGCTGGGCTCCTGGGCCTACATCGCGCCTCTGTTCGTCTCAGCGGTCGTGCTGACCAAATTCCGCCATCTCTTCCTGGGACTGCCGGTCCTGTTCCTTGTGGGTGGCTACCCCTACTGGCAGGCGTGGCTGCGCACCTCCAATCCCTTCTTTCCCATGTTCAACGCCTGGTTCCGCTCGGCGTTCTATTCGCAGGTGGCCAACTTCCGGGATCCCCGTTTTCTCACGCCACTGTCCAAGACCACGTGGTACGACATCACCTTTCATTCCAGCCGCTTTCTCGAAGGCCTGGACGGCTCCATGGGGCTCTTCTTCTTCCTCCTGGTCCCGGTCTGCCTCGTCGCTTGGCGCCGGCGTTGGCCCAAAACCGGCAAGATCCTGCTCGGCGTCGCAATCACCGGTTGTATCCTGACCTTCCTCGGCCAATCCTATCTGCGCTATCTGTACCCGGCGCTTCCGATGTTCACACTGCTGGGCGGCATTGCCCTTGCTTCTTTCCGTCTCCACAGCGAACGGATGGCGCGCGCCATCGCCGGCGCCGCCGCCGCGGCGTTCCTCGTCAACCTCTACCTGTTGCCGGCGGCCGGCCCCTACCACCGGGACTTCGCACTCAACCGGGCTTTCGATCGAGGGGCGGTGGACCACTACCTGACGGCGATGGCGCCGGAGCGCAAGCTGGTCAACTGGCTCAAAGCCAACGATCCGCAGGCCCGCGTGGCCTGGATGGAGAGCAACGCCATCGCGGATTTCAGTGGCCCCACGCTGACCAACTCCTGGCACAGCCCGGCGTTCTCCGCCAGATTGGCCGCCGCCACCAGCCCGGAATCCATCAGTTGGCTGGCCCAGGATCAGAGAGTCGCCTACTTCATCGCCCCCTCGCCCGGCAGTTGGCGAAAGATCACCAACGTGCACACCCGCGAGTTTCTGGACCGCTTCAGCCGTCCCGTCACCGAGGCGGGCGGCGTGGAGCTGCGCCGCTGGATGCCGCCGGATCCGAACGCCCCCAGCCAGCCCTACGCCGGACCTGGCACGCATAACGAGGTCAACTCCTTCGTCACCTTCGCGGGCAACTGGCTCCGCGACATCCAGTTCCAGAACACCTTGGGCAAGACGCTCGTCTACTCCAATGACACGCGCTCCCGCCTGAGCATCCGGTTCCAGGGCGCTGCTGTGAAGCTCATCTATACCGCGGCCGCCAACCGTTGCCAGGGCCTGGTCTCCATCGATGACGGCGATCCGGTCCCGCTGAATCAGTACGCCGCCACGACAAAGTGGCAGACCGTCTCGCCGCCATTCCGCGCCCCCTCACCCGGCAAACACGTCCTGCAGTTCCGCTTCCCGCAGAACCGCGGCAAGGGTGTGATCGCCGGCTGCTTCCTGGATCTCGACGGCTTCATCGTCGAATAGGGGCACGGGTCCTTTAACATATAGAGATGAGAAACGTTGACGCAACTGCCGCCGCCGCGGCGGTCATGGAACTCGAGCGCACCTACCTGTTACAGAACTACTCGCGCTATCCGATCGTACTCAGGCGCGGCAGGGGCTGCTGGCTGTGGGACACCGCCGGTAAGCGTTATCTGGATCTGATCTCCGGCATCGGCGTCAACTCGCTCGGCCACGCGCATCCCCGCATCATGCGCGTGCTGAAGGAGCAGGCCTCGCTTCTGATCCACAGCTCCAACCTCTACTACCACCAGTATCAGGGCCCGCTCGCCAAGAAGCTGTCCGAGACCAGCGGATTGCAGAGGACGTTCTTCTGCAACTCCGGCACCGAGGCGGTGGAGTGCGCCGTGAAGATGGCCCACAGCCACGGCCGCCGCGTCAAAGAGGGCAAGCACGAGATCGTCGCCCTGGAAAACAGCTTCCACGGCCGCACCGTGGGCGCTCTCTCCATCACCGGCCAGCCCAAGTACCGCAAGGACTTTGAGCCGCTGATGCCCGGCGTGAAGTTCGTCAATGTCTGCGACGAGGCAGGCTTTGCTGCCGCGGTCACGGACCAAACGGCGGCCATCTTCGTGGAGACCATCCAGGGCGAGGGCGGCATCTATCCTATTTCGGCTCAATGGCTCCGCAAGGCCCGCGAACTGGCGGACCAGCACAACGCCTTACTGGTCTTTGACGAAATTCAGTGCGGCATCGGGCGCCCGGGTACGCATTTCGCCTATCAACTGCACACGCCGGCCGTCTTGCCGGATATCGTCACCATGGCCAAGCCCATCGCCTGCGGCCTGCCGTTGGGCGCCGTGCTGTGCAACGAGAAAGCCGCCGCCTCCATCTCGCCTGGCATGCACGGCACCACCTTCGGCGGCGGCGCCCTGGCCTGCCGCGTAGCGCTGGAGTTCTACGACATCCTGGACGAATTACTGCCCCAGATGCGCACCGTGAGCGCGTACTTCTTTGACGCCCTGCGCCAGTTACAGCGCAAGCACACCTTCATCAAGGACGTGCGCGGCTTCGGGCTGATGATCGGTGTGGAGACGGAGTTCCCGTGCCGCCACTTCGTCAAGCGGGGCATGGAACAGGGCCTGCTGTTCAACGTGACCCACGATACGGTTCTCCGCATGTTGCCCCCCTACATCCTCACGGAGAAGGAAGTGGACCGGGCGATGAAGGGTCTGGCCAAGATCTTCAAGAATGGCAAGCCGGAGTAACTGGGGGCCAGCCTCCGGTATCATTAAACCCAGGCCACCGGCCAGCCGGGAGCGGAGGATTCTGTTCCACGCCGTCTTCGGCCCTGTCCTAATAGGGCATGAAGACGCGCATCCGGGCCGCGGCCGGGAAGGTTCAGCCCGCGCATGCAGCAGTTCAGCGACGAGGAGTTGATCGCCCAGTCCCGCTTGCGCGGCCCGGCGTCCCCATCAGATCCCTACGTCGAGGAACTGTTCCGCCGCCATCACCGCAAGGTCGCGCTCTGGTGCCTGCGCTACGCCGCCGGGCGCGAGGATGCGCTCGACCTGGCCCAGGAGGTCCTCGCTCAGACGTTTCGGCGCCTGGACAGTTTTCAGGGCAACTCCAAGTTCTCCACCTGGCTCTACACCATCTGCCGCAACCACTGCCTGAACCATGTGAAATCGCGCGCCACCCAGCCAGTCACCGCCGGCGACGACGCCCTGGCATTCCTCGCCGCGCCCGGCCTCGGCCCCATGGAAGATCAACTGGCCCGCCGGCAGCAACTCCAGCTGGCCAGAGGCTGGATTCGCGATTCACTCGACGAAACCGAACGCCGCGTCTTCGTCATGCACTTCCTGGACGAGATGCCTCTGGACGCCATCACGCGCGCCCTCGGGCTCACCAACGCCAGTGGGGCGAAGGCGTTCATCGTGTCCGCGCGACGCAAGCTCAACGAATCAGTCCGCCGCTGGAGGCTCCGGAATGAACCCTGAACAGCCCTTCCGAACGGCGGAATGCCTGACGCCGGAGCAGTTGGAGGCGGTGCTGGAAGGCCGCCTGCCCGCCGCCCACGCCCACCTCAACGCGTGCGCCGCCTGCGAACAGGAACTCGCGAACCTCCGGGAGTTCCTCGCCGCCGTACCGCGCCCCGCCGAAGCCCAGGATCTCGCCTGGATGGAATCCCGCCTCGCCCGGCCCGTCCAGCCGCGCGCCCGCCGGAGCTGGCTGTCGTGGCTACCCACCGCGCCCGTCCCGCGCTTCGCCTTCACCTGCGCCGCCGCATTGCTGGTCCTCGCTGGAGGACTCCAACTCCGCCACATGGCCGCGCCCTCGCTCGAAGATAGCCAGTCTCTCACCGTCCGCTCCATCCAGTTCCGGCTTCTGGCACCGGCCGGCGACCTGGAATCCGCCCCGCCGGAGTTCCGCTGGGAACCAGTCGCCCAAGCCGCCGGCTACGAAGTGCAGTTGACTGAGGTGGACGGAACGCTCCTGTGGTCGGCGCGGGCAAATCAGCCGAATCTTCCGGCCCCCGCCAGCATCCAAGACCAATTGCTCCCCCGCAAGACGTTGCTCTGGCGGGTCCGGGCGCTGGATGATCGGGGAGTCACCATCGCGGAATCCCAATCAGAGCGCATTCGCTTGCTGCCAGCCGGCCAACGCTAGTTTCGGAGTTGTTGTTATGAGACTCGCCCTCGTCGCCGCCCTTTTGGGCCTGCCGGTTCTGCTTTCGGCCGGAGACTACCCGTCCGGACCGCCCAAATGGAACTACCCCGGGCTCTGGCTCAAAGTCTCCGACGAGGCCGCCCCTGCCGGTGGAGTCGCCCAGATCCAGATCACCCTCACCGAACCGAAACCCATCATCCGTACCCGGATGCTGCTCGAATTCGACGAGTCCGTCGTAGAGGAGTTCCTCAGCGCCAGCATCTTCAGCGAGAGCGGGGAAGCGATGGGCACAGCCATCCGCAAGGGCAACCTCCTGACGAAATAACTTCGCCATTGTTGTTGGTCATCGAAATGATGATATTATTAAAAGAAGAAGAGACAT
>JBBQLF010000129.1:0-9594 GCA_038327695.1 Bryobacterales bacterium | reverse complement strand
GGCGCCTCCATCGATAGCGAGTTCGTCCATCTCGCCTGGCGCCAGAACCACCCCGAACTCAAGAACCTCCCCATCCCGATGCTCGCCGACGTCAAACGGGAACTCTCTTCCGCGCTCGGCATCATCGACCCCAAAGCCGGCGTCAGCCAGCGCGCCGTCTTCATCGTCGACGCCGACAACATCATCCGCTTCGTCATGGTCACCGATCTGTCGGTCGGCCGCAACAGCACCGAAGTGCTGCGTGTCCTCGATGCGCTACAGACCGACGAACTCTGCCCGTGCAACTGGAACAAGGGCCAGGACACCATCCATCTGTAAGCCTCTCGCTCCCGGGGGACGGCCTCCACGCCGTCCCCTTCCAAAGAACAACTCACATGACACTCACCGAACTGCAAGACTCCCTCCCCGGCTACGCCCGCGATCTCAAGCTGAACCTGCAAACCGTCCTGGCGCAGGCCGAGTTGACCGAACAGCAGACCTGGACTGTGGCAGTCGCCTGCGCGCTGGCTTCGCGCAACGCCGCACTCAGCGAGGCCATCGTCACAGCCGCCGCGCCCAAACTCGCGCCAGCGCAGCTCAGCTCCGCCAAAGCCGCCTTCGCCGTCATGGGCATGAACAACATCTTCTACCGCTTTCGCCACTTCGTGGCCGGCGGCGAGTATGACCAGATCCCGGCCCGGCTTCGCATGCAGTCCATCCGCAGCCACGGCGGCGACCCCGTCGATTTCGAACTCGCTTGCCTGGCCGTCTCCACCATCAACGGCTGCGAAGCCTGCGTGAAGTCGCATGCCGCCGTCGTTCGGGAAAAAGGCCTCTCGGCCGAAGCCGTGGTGGCCAGCGTCCGCATTGCCTCCACGCTCCACGCCGTGGCCGGCATCGTCGAAGCATACTGATCCAGGCGCTATCCTGAGAGGGTGCTGAGAACCGCCTTCGTCCTATTCCTCCTGCCACTCTGGGCGGCAGCCCAGCCTTCCGCCGCCTTCAACGGCAAGGATCTCCAAGGCTGGGCGCAGCAGGGCCCCCACCCGTCCTTCTACACGGCCCAGCGCGAACTGCGCACCTCCGGCAAGGGTCACGCCGGCAACTGGATCTATACGGACCGCGAGCACCAGGATTTCCGCCTCCGCTTCGAGTACAAGCTCACGCAGTGGGCCGAAGCCGCCGTCATTGTTCGCGCCTCGCGCTCGGACCACCCCCAGCACGCCGGCCTGACCATCCCGCTCGCCCACGACTATCACAACGAATCGACGCCCTGGACTACCGGCGCCATCATGGGAGTCCTGCCGCCCCGCAAAGCCCTGCCCCCGTCATTTAACGAATGGCACGTCGTGGAGATCGAGCTGCGAGGCCCATTCTGCAAGGTGACCATCGACGAGAACGTCGTCCAGGAACTCGACCTGTCCAAGAACCCCGCCCTCGCCAACCGCCTCCGCATCGGCCGCATCGGCTTCCCGGACATGGGCTACGCCTACGCGCTCCGCAATATCAACATTGAGGACTTCACCACCACCGGCCCACGCGTGCTGGACCTCGCCCCCGAAGACTCGCTCGAGTCCTGGGGCAAGCGCGGCGACAGCGGCGAGTGGCGCATTGAGAACGGTGTGATCGAGGGCCTGAATGGCGACTCCATCCTCTACCCGCCCAGCGCTCAGGTCGATTTCGAACTGACCACCGTGGTTCGGACCCACAACCGGGCCAACGCCGGCATCTTTCTCCGGGGCCACCCTATTGGCCCAAACCGCGGCTTCGAAGTCCAGATCTACTCCCCCGTGGACGCCGTGTATCAGACGGGCTCCATCTACGCGCACCAGCGCAGCACGCTCCAGGCTGACCTGGAAGGCCAGTGGTTCCTCCTGCAGATTCGCGTCCAGGGCGGCCGTTGCACCGTCTGGGTAGACGGCCGGCAGACAGCCGATTTTGACAAACTGCCGCCAGAGGTCCGCAAGGCCGGCCGAATCGGCCTCCAGATTCACAGCGACGACGGCCGCGTGGAGTTCCGGGACCTCCGCGCCCGTGCTCTGTAGGGCGATCCCAACGCGGCACGTGGATGGACCAGCGGCGCCCGCTACACCCGCAGGAACCACCTCTTGCGGTACAGCCCGTAGGCCACCAGAAACATCAGCAGCGTGTAGCTCAGCGCGAACAGAAGTGACGCGTTGAGGGGCGATGCGATGGCCAGGAACACACTCTTGTACAGCCAGGTCTGCACGCGCAGCAGGTTCAGCGTCTCGGCCAGCAACTCCGACACCATGTAGATGGCAATGGCGTTGCTGCCGAGGATGACGAACGGAACGGCGATGCGCTTCCAGCCGAGATAATCGACCACCCACACACAGATGGCGAATGCGACGAAGTCCAGGCCGCCCATGAAGAGCGTGAAGGAGCTGGTCCACAGCTTCTTGTTGATGGGCAGCCAAACGTCGCAGATCAAGCCGGCGGCAATGAGCAGGCTGCCGGTGAAAAACAGCCACACGGTCCGCTCGGCGAGCGTCCTCTTAAGCCGCAGGATGTGCGCCGCCATCACGCCCAGAAGCGCCGTGGCAATGGCGGGCAGAGTGCTGACGATGCCCTCCGGATCCCATGTCTTGGTGTGTCTGTAGTTGTGAACGCCGAGGATGGCGTTGTCGACGTAATGGGCGAAGTTTCGCTCCACATCCAGGAAGCCGGAGCCCACGCCGGGCACGGGCGCGTAGCCCATCAGCAGCCAGTAGAAGCCGAGCAGCCCGATGATCCACAGAATCTGCGCGCGCAGCGAGGCGGTGAGCCAGATGGCCGTGGCCGCCAGGTAGCAGATGGCAATGCGCTGGAGTACACCCAGGATGCGCGCCGTCGATAGGTCAAAGTGGGGATAGGCGTAGACCAGCAGGCCCAGCCCAAACAGGATGGCCGATCTTCGCAGCGCCTGCATCATCAGTTGCCCGCTTGAGACGCCGGCCGCCGAGCGTTTGGACAGCGCCAGGGTCATCGCCACGCCGACGATCCAGAGAAACGACGGGAAGACCGTGTCGGTCAGCGTCCAGCCGTGCCATTCGGCATGGTTGAGCGGGCCATAGGAGACGGGCCCGCCCGGGTCGTTGACCAGCACCATCAGCGCCATGGTCAGACCTCGAAATGCGTCCAGTGAGACGAGCCGTTCGGAGGGGATGGCGGTTTGGGGCACGGCAGCTTACTCGTAACGGAGCGTCTCGACGGGGGTGATCTTGGTGGCGGCGCTGGCCGGGTACAGCGTCGCGGCCAGCGACACCAGCAACGCGGCGGCGATAATCCACAACGCGTCCCACGGGTTCGGCTCAAACGGCACGTGGGAGAGAGAGTAGATCTCCTCATCGAGGGCAATCCACCGGTAATGACCGGCCAGGAACGACAGGCCGTAGCCGAGAACCAGGCCCAGCACGATTCCGGCAGTGGCGATCATCAGACCCTGGCTGATAAAGATTCTGGCGATCTGCGCGCGCCGCGCCCCCATGGAGATCAGCACGGCAATGTCCCGGCGCTTCTCCATCACCATCATGAAAAGAGCCGTGAGGATGTTCAGTCCGGCCACCAGTTGGATGAGCGAGATGGTGATCACCGAGACGCGCTTCTCCATCTTCAGGGCGGTGAGCATCTGGCGGTTCTGCTCCATCCAGTGGCTGGCGCCGAGCGTCCTGGGCACCACGCTTTCGGCCAGGCGCGCCGTGGCGGGCGCCTGTTCCAGGTCCACCAGCCGCAGCTCGATGGAGTTCACCACGTCTCCGAGCGAAAAGATGCGCTGGGCCTCCGTCAGGCGGGTAAAGGCGAACTGGTTGTCCAGATCGTAGAAGCCCGATTCGAAGATGGCCGCCACACGGAAACGCATCTGCCGCGCCCTCATGCCGAACGGCGTCAGCGAGCCCTGCGGACTGAGCAGCGTGACCGTGTCGCCCGGCCGCATGCCGAGCCGGCGCGCCAGTTGCGAGCCCAGAATCAGGCCCGGCGCGCTGGCATCGCCCTGGCGGATGTGCGCGCGGAACTCGGGCGAATCCAGCGGCATGCCCTTCACCGTCGCCTCGGCCGCCTGCGACGGCCCGCTGAGCATCACCTTGCCGTAGAGCGCCGGTTCGGCGGCCCTGACATTTTCGAGCTTGGCGAGTTTCACGCACAGCGCGCGCCAGTCCGCGATGCCCTCCGCCGGTTCCTTTTCGAGCAGCACTACATGCGGCGTCGCGCCCAGCAGGCTGCGCTGCAGCGATGCGCGGAACCCGTTGTTGATGGCCAGCGCGATCACCAGCGCCATCACGCCCGCCGCCACGCCCAGCACGGAGATCGCCGTGATCAACGGAATGATCGCCTGCCGGCGCTTGGCCTTCAGGTAGCGGGCCGCGATGAAAGTCTCAAAGGTAGAGGTCACTTTGCCGATGCTTCACGCAGCCATTGCGCGATGCCGATCTCGCCCTCCGGCCGCAACAGCGGAAACAGAATCACATCACGGATCGATTTCGAGTTCGTCATCAGCATGGTCACGCGATCAATGCCGATTCCCTCGCCGCCCGCCGGCGGCATGCCGTAGCAAAGCGCGCGCAGGTAGTCCTCGTCCATCTGATGGGCCTCTTCATCGCCGCGCTCCTTCATGGCGAGTTGCATCTCAAACCTGCGCCGCTGCTCGTCCGGATCGTTGAGTTCCGTAAAGGCGTTGCCGATCTCCATGCCCGCGGCGTAGACCTCGAAGCGGTCCGTCATCGTGGGGTCTTCCGGGTTCTGCTTGGCCAGCGGCGAGACCTCCACCGGGTATTCGTAGATGATGGTGGGCTGGATCAGGGCGTCTTCGCAGTGCCGCTCAAAGATATCGACCAGGCACTCTCCGGCGGTGGCCTTCTGCGAGTGCGATTGGAGCCACGCCGGATCCCGGACCTCGTCCATCGACGGCTTCACCCGCCCCTTCCAGAACGCGCAAACCGCCTCGCGCATGGTGTAGCGCCGCATGTTGCCGAAGTCGAGTTCCAGTTCGCCGAACGGCACTACGGTGGCACCGGTGGCGTCGAGCGCGACCTGACGGAGCAGTTCCACGGTAAGGTCCATCAGGTCCCGGTAATCGGCGTAGGACTGATAGAACTCCAGCATGGTGAACTCCGGGTTGTGCCGCGTGGAGACGCCCTCATTCCGGAAGTTGCGGTTGATCTCGAAGACCCGTTCCATGCCGCCCGCAATCAGGCGCTTCAGATAGAGCTCCGGCGCGATGCGTAGATAGAGATCCACGTCCAGCGTGTTGTGATGCGTGACGAACGGCCGTGCCGCCGCGCCGCCGTAGAGTGACTGCATCATCGGCGTCTCCACCTCGGTGAACCCCTTGGCCTCCAACTGCCGCCGGAACGAGCGCACAATCGCGGCCCGCGTCTGGAATACCTTCTGGACTTCCGGATTGGCGATCAGATCCAGGTATCGCTGGCGGTAACGGATCTCCACATCTTCCAGGCCGTGATATTTCTCCGGCAGGCCCATCAGGTTCTTCGACAGGAACGTCAGCCCGTCCACGTGCACAGAGAGTTCGCCGGTGCGCGTGCGGAAGAGGTAGCCGTCCACGCCGATCACGTCGCCAAGGTCCAGCAACTGGTAGAGCTGAAACTCCGTCTCGTTGACGGCGTCCTTCTTAATGTAGATCTGCAATCGCTCACCGGACTGCTGCACATGCAGGAACCCGGCCTTGCCCATGCGCCGCACCGTCATGATGCGGCCCGCTATGCGGACGCGCGGCTTGTCCGCCTCCAACTCCTCGGCGGTCTTGCCGGTGTAGCCGGCGAGGATTTCCGGGATCGTCAGAGAGGCTTCAAACCGCTGCCCGTAGGGGCGATAGCCGAGAGCCGCAATGGCCCGGATGCGCGAGAAGCGCTGGTCAAACAGTTCCTGTTCAACGGACAAGAGAGAACTCCTTGGGGAACTCCTATTATAATGGGCCATTGCGGTCCCTTTCTGTTGTCATCCCGGCATTCAATGAAGAGCAGCGGCTGCCGGCCACTCTCGAGACGGTGCGGAGCTATCTCAAAACAAAATCTCTCGACTTTGTGGAGGTGCTGGTTGTCGACGATGGTTCACAGGACCGCACCGCGGCTGTCGTCCGCGAGTGCGCCGCGGCCGATCCGCGCATCCGGCTGCTCCAAAACCCCGGCAACCGGGGCAAAGGCTATGCAGTCCGCCACGGCTTCACCGAAGCCATCGGCGATTGGGTGCTGTTCACCGACGCCGATCTCTCCGCACCCATTGAGGAACTCGACAAGCTGGCCGCCGTCATCGCCGAGACCGGTTCGGCCGGCGCCATCGGCTCCCGCGCGCTGAATCGCGCGCTCGTGGGCCGCCATCAATCGCTCGCCCGCGAGCTCAGTGGCCGCACGTTCAATCTGTTGATGCGCCTGGCCACCGGCCTGCCCTATCACGACACGCAGTGCGGCTTCAAAGTCCTCAGCCGGGCGGCCGCGCGCGCGGTCGCTACCTGCCAGCAGATCGACGGTTTCGGCTTCGACGTCGAGATCCTCTACATCGCCAAGAAGCGCGGATTCCGCATCGTGGAAGTGCCGGTCCGCTGGTTCAACGCCGAAGGCAGCAAGGTCTCGCTGTGGAACGGCATGCAGGCCTTCCTGGATCCTTGGAAGGTGCGCTGGTACGACCTCCAGGGCCGCTACAAATAGGAGTCTGTTCAATGAATCGACGAACGGCCATCCAAGCCCTGGCGGGCGCGGCGGTCCACGCCTGGCGTGCGGACGGTGAGACCAGCGGGCTTTCGCTCCGCTTCAGCACCGCCGCCACCCACTTCACCGAATCGCTCCCGCTCGGCAACGGCCGCCTGGGGGCAATGATCTTCGGCGGCGTGGACGAAGAGCGCATCGTTCTCAACGAAAGCTCCATGTGGTCCGGCTCGCGGCAGAATGCGGACCGGGAGGGCGCGGCGCAGCACCTGCCCGAGATCCGCAGCCTTTTGCTCGCCGGCAAGAACGCCGAGGCCGAGCGGCTGGTCAATCAGCACTTCATCTGCGCCGGCAAGGGATCCGGCAGTGGCAGAGGCAAGGAAGTCCCGTTCGGCTGCTACCAGACGCTCGGCGATCTGCGGCTGCGGTTCGCCCCTGGCGGCGCCCCTGGCGGCTATAAGCGGGAGCTGGATATTTCGCGAGCCGTGGCGCGCGTGGAGTATGAGCGCGATGGCGTCCGCAACACGCGCGAGGCATTTGTGAGTGCGCCCGCCGAAGCCATCGTGATTCGCCTCACGGCCTCGCGGCCAGGCGCGCTCACACTGGATGCGCAGCTCAGCCGCGCCGAGCGCGCCACCGTCAGCGCCGAAGGAAACAACAGCCTGCGCCTGGCGGGGCAACTCCACAACGGAACAGACGGCAACGGCACCAAGTTCGACGCGCGGCTGACGGTCCGGGCCATCGGGGGCCGCGTCTCCACTGCCGGCGATAGTCTCCACATCGAGACCGCCGACGAAGTCCTGCTGATTGTCACCGCGGCGACCGATTACCGGGGATTCGCCGGACGCCCGCGCGCCGAGGCCGACGCCGCACCCACCGCGCCCTACAACGCGCTGCTGGCTGCCCACACGGCCGACTACCAGAAGTACTTCAACCGCGTCTCGCTCGACCTGGGCACTGCGCCCGGCCCATCTCTCGCCGCCTTCTACTTCCAGTACGGCCGCTACCTGCTCATCTCCTCGTCCCGGCCCGGCGGCCTGCCGGCCAACTTGCAGGGGATCTGGGCCGAAGAGATCCAGACGCCCTGGAACGGAGACTGGCACCTGGATGTCAACGTCCAGATGAACTACTGGCATGCCGAATCGGCCGCGCTCTCTGACCTGCACAGTCCGCTCTTCGCGCTCATTGATTCCCTCGTCGAGCCGGGCTCGAAAACCGCGCAAGCCTACTACGGTGCTCGCGGCTGGGTGGCCCACGTCGTCACCAATCCCTGGGGTTTCACCTCGCCCGGCGAGAGCGCCTCGTGGGGCGCCACCACCAGCGGCTCGGCCTGGCTGTGCCAGCACATCTGGGATCACTATCTCTTCACCGGCGACCGCGCCTTTCTCCGCAAAGCCTACCCCGCGCTCAGCGGTTCGGCCCGCTTCTACGCCGATATGCTGATCGAAGAGCCGTCCCACCACTGGCTGGTCACCGCCCCGGCCAACTCGCCCGAGAACGCCTTCCAGACACCGGCGGGGGAACGCGCGCATGTCTGCATGGGGCCGACGGTGGATATGCAACTCCTGCGCTATCTCTTCGCGGCCTGCATTGAGGCATCCCGGATTCTCGGCGTCGACTCCGCCTTCCGGGCGGAGTTAGAAGCCAAGCGCGCTCGCCTGGCCCCATCGCGCGCCGGCTCCGACGGCCGGCTCATGGAGTGGCTGGAAGAGTACCCCGAGCCGGAGCCCAGGCACCGCCACGTGTCTCACCTCTGGGGCCTCTATCCCGGCTCTGAGATCACGCCCGAGGAGACCCCGCAACTCGCCCAGGCCGCCCGTCAGTCGCTGGAGCGCCGCGGCGACGCCTCCACCGGCTGGTCCCTCGCCTACAAGATCAATCTATGGGCGCGACTCGGCGATGGCGATCGCGCTCTCAAGCTGCTGACCATGTTGCTGGCACCGGTGAGCGCCAACAAAACGGCCACCAACTACAGCTCCGGCGGCGGCAGCTATCCCAACTTGTTCGACGCCCATCCGCCCTTCCAAATCGATGGCAACTTCGGCGGCTCTGCCGGCATCGCCGAGATGCTGCTGCAGAGCCACAACGGCCTCATCCGGCTCCTGCCCGCGCTGCCCGCCGCCTGGCCGGAAGGCAAAGCCACCGGTCTGCGGGCTCGTGGCGGCTTTACTGTGGACATCGCCTGGCGCGGCGGCAGGCTGACATCCGCCGCCATTCACTCTGCTCTCGGTGGGCCCTGCCGCATCCGCCATAGCGGCAAGATCACCCGGCACACCACGAAACCGGGCGGAGTCGTGCGTATTAGGGAAAATTCATGAGACACTAGGGGTATGCCCTATCCGGAACCCCTCATTATCCCCATGCGGGAAGACCTGACTAAGTTTGGAATTGCGGAAACCCGGACAGCCGCCGAGGTCGATAGCGTCATCTCCGGCAACGGCAGTGTGCTGATGATCACCAACTCGGTCTGCGGCTGCGCGGCGGGCAAGGCCCGGCCGGCCGTCGGCATGGCCCTGCAAAATGAAGTGAAGCCTGACGCGACCGCTACGGTCTTCGCCGGCGCCGACGTGGAAGCGCTGGCCCGGCTGCGCGACGGGTACCTGAAAGACATTCCTCCTTCCTCACCCTCCATGGCGCTGTTCCGCGACGGCAAAGTGGTGTGGACCCTGCATCGTCTCGACATCGAGAGCCGCCAGGCGCCGGAACTCGCTGCGCTGCTCACCGATGCCTTCGATCGTTTCTGCGCCAAAACCAGCGCGTAGGTTTCATTCCCAATCGATACAATGGGGGGCCTATGCGGCTCCTTCTTGTTTTTCTGGTCCTGCCGGCTTGGGCCGGCGCACAATCCGCGGATCGTCTCACGCAGCCCGCCAAGCGGCCCGTGGCTCCCCCACCCACCTACGACGCTCATAAGTCCGCCTCGCTGCTGAAGATCGACGGCCGCCTGGACGAACCCGAG
>JBBQLF010000128.1:0-9660 GCA_038327695.1 Bryobacterales bacterium | reverse complement strand
TACCGAATTTTTCGTTGTGGACTTTGGCGCGGATCTTCATCGAGCCGCGGCCCCTGGAGAAGTAGTCGTAGATGCCCTGGCGGCCCAATATGATGGCACCGGTTGGGAAGTCCGGGCCGGGCACCATCTCCATCACCTTGTCGAGCGTGAGCGCCGGATTCTTGACTAGTTCGATGGTGGCGCTGACGATCTCGTTGAGATTGTGCGGCGGGATGCGCGTGGCCATGCCCACGGCGATACCTTCGCTGCCGTTGACCAGCAGGTTGGGGATGCGCGTCGGCAGGACTTCCGGCTCTGTCTCGCTGTCATCGTAGTTGGGCCGGAAATCGACAGTCTCCTTGTCGATGTCCTCCAGCAACGCGGCGGCGATCTTGGACAGCCGCGCCTCGGTGTACCGCATGGCCGCCGGCGGATCGGCGTCTACCGAGCCGAAGTTGCCCTGGCCGTCGACCATCGGATAGCGCATGGAGAATGTCTGGGCCAGGCGCACCAAAGCGTCGTAGACCGAGGAGTCGCCGTGCGGGTGGAAACGGCCCAGCACCTGGCCGACGATTTTGGCGCACTTGGTGGTAGGGCGGTTGAAGTTGAGCCCCATCTCGCTCATGCCGTAGAGGATGCGGCGATGGACGGGTTTCAGGCCGTCGCGCACGTCGGGCAGCGCGCGGCCGATGATGACTGACATCGAATAGTCGAGATACGAACGGCGCATCTCGTCTTCGATATTGATGGGCGTGATATTCCTGCGGTCGCCGAGAGGCAGGGGCGATTGCTGTGGGTTTTCAGGGTCCTGCGGATTGGCCATGGATAAACCAATAGTTTACCAAAATGGTTGATAGAACGGGGCTTATGGTAGCCTGAGAAGTAAGGCGCGCATGCTGAGCATCGTCATTCCCATCCATAACGAAGAGCGGGCCATACTGCGCCTGTACGACCGGTTGACGGTGGTGCTGGAGGCGATCAACAAACCGTATGAGATTCTGTTCATCGACGATGCCTCCTCCGACCGCAGTTTCGAGTTGCTGTCGAACCTGGTGGAGACCGACCCACGGCTGAAGGTGATCCGCTTGCGCCGGAACTTCGGCCAGACCGCGGCGCTCTCGGCCGGATTCGACGAAGCCAGGGGCGAGATCATCGTCTCCATGGACGGCGACCTCCAGCACGCGCCCGAGGACATGCCGGCGTTGTTGGCCAAGATCGACGAGGGCTATGACATCGCCAGCGGCTGGCGCAAGGAGCGCAACGACAATCTGGTGATGCGCAAGGTGCCGTCGCGGATCGCCAACTGGCTTATGAAGAAGGCCAGCGGCGTGGACCTGCACGATTTCGGCACCACGTTCAAGGCCTACCGCAGCGAGGTGATCAAGGACATCAATCTGTACGGCGAACTGCACCGGTTCATTCCGGCGCTGGCCAGCTTCTACGGCGCGCGGATTGCGGAGGTGCCCATCCAGAATCCGCCGCGGAGCGGCGGGGCGTCGCACTACGGAATCGGGCGCACGTTCAACGTGATGTTCGATATCATCACGCTCCGCTTCCTCTTGAAGTACTTTACGAGACCGATGCACTTTTTCGGACGAATCGGTCTGGTGTGCGTCGCCGTTGGCGGCTCGATTCTCAGCTTTCTCCTGGTGAAGAAGATCATGGGCCTGGAGATCATTCTGGAGCATGGCCCACTGCTGTTCACCGGCGGCCTGCTGCTGCTGGTGGGCCTGGTGATGTTCACCACAGGCCTGCTGGGCGAGATGATGATGCGCACCTACTTTGAGAGCCAGGGCCGGCGCATCTACGCGGTGCGGGAGATCCGAACGCAGCGGGAAGCCAAGACGGCCGGCGAGGGCAAGTAGTCAGCCCAGGGGCCAGCGTTGCTCGAACAGGCCGGCCATGGCTTCGGCGAAGCCATGGTGATCGAAGACGACGGCAGTCCAGGCCGGGCGCGTGATGACGGGATCGAGCAGCGCGACCAGGCCCTGCGAATTATCAAAGACGGCCAGCTTCATCGGGAGTGAATCCACGAGGCAGGTCTCGATGCCGAATGAGTTGTAGTCCACCAACCGCACGCGGTGCTCATCGTCGAGTGCGCGGCGCTCCAGCAGAATGCGGCAGCGGACGCCGCGCTGGGCGGCTTGTTTGACCAGTTGCTCGTCCAAGGGGTCTACGGCATAGGGCGGCCGTGAGAACTCCACGTATTCGCGCTCCACGGCGGTGAGCATGGAGCGATAGTGGATGGCGATCTGAGAAGGATCGTTCACGATGCGGAGGTAGTCGAGCGTGCCGCGGCCACCTTGCCCTTCGGCGTAGGCGGCGCGAAGCTCCTGGGCCAGCGCTGAACCGTAACGGGTCTGGTCGAGAAACTGTTGCTCCCTCGCCTCTTTCAGGCGTTCCAGGTAGGCCGGAATGGCGAGACCGGGCTCCACTGCCGAGAAGAGTTTGGTCTTTTCCTGCACCACCTGGGCAAAGCCGCGGTCCACCAGGCTGTCGAGCACCTCATAGATTTTCTGGCGCGGCACCCGGGCGCGGGAGGCTAGCTCCAGCGCCTTGAAACGCGGATGTCCCACCAGCACGAGATAGGAACGGGCTTCGTAAGCATTGAGCCCAACCTGCTGCAAACGGCGCCAGTACTCTTCGAAATCGACCTCAGCCAGGTCATTTGCCATACAAGAGATTTATCACAGGCTGGATCGAATTGCTGGAGGGCCGTGGTGGGATCGCCCATCGCCACGCCGGGCGGGGCAGAATTGCGTGATGCGGTGACGGCTAGGAGGAACGCGTGAATCGGCCTTTGTTTTCCAGGGTGGAGTTGAGTTGGCCAAGCTGAGACAGCAACCGCTGCCTGCTCTCGCTACCCATGCTGGTGGTAGCCGACCGGCTCTCGGCTTCCCCGGCCGTCCGGAAGAATACGACCAGGGCGAGCAGGCAAAGGTCGTCCACAGCGAAGCGCGCCAGGCTGGCATCACGGGTCAGGGCGGGATCGGAATTGCGAAGGAAGATGATCGCGCACTGGGAAGCCACGTAGATAGAAAAGGAGAAGCTGTAGAGTAAGAGGTTTTTCCGCACGGCCGCCGGATACCAGAGCAGAAACGCGGCGATTGCCACGAGTAGGAACAGCAGCATGAGGGAGACAGTCGATTCCACCAGGAGCACGGCGCGAATCAGCCTAAACGGCTCGCCGGAGGCGTTCATCTCTCCCACGTGGACCAGCACGGCGACGATCGCGCTGACGGCCAGTACGCTCAACATGACCTTCCGGCTGACGGCGAATAGACCGCGATAGCCTTCAAAGGCCAGCGCGTAAATCTCCAGCGCCACCCAGATATAGGAGACCATCAGCACCGGAATGGTTGCTGCGTTGGTTAACGCATATGCGTCCGTATTGACGTCGAGGGTCAAAAGGGGAATGGCTCGAAGCAGCTGAATTCCCATGCAGGACGCGAGCGCCGGATAACGGCGAATGAGGCGCAGCGACGCGAGGCGCCAGACCAGGGAGACGTTGAGAAACAGGCTGAAGTACCATGCAATATTTTCGAACTGCGGGGTATCAGGCATTGGGTGTACTGCTATATAGGACAACAATACACCCAGGCAAAGCAACCCAGCACTCTGGTGGATTCAGCCATTCCTGAGTGGCGCCCCCGGGGCGCCAGCGGGCCGCTAGCGCGCCTCAGCCGGCAGGATGACGGCCGCGCGGTCCATATCCGGTGGCGGCACCGGCTTGCAGGGATAGCAGCCTGGAATTGGCGCGTTGGCAACGGCTTGATTGTTGATGCCCACGATGGGGAGGGCCAAAAGGGCGATGAGGAGGAGGCGTTTCATAGTGGTAAATGGGATCTTTCAGTGGTAGTGTGGTGCTTACGAAACCGATCTTAAGCCGGTACGTGCAGTTCATAAGGTAGCAACCGAGTGCTTTTCCGTAATCGGAACAGTTTAGATTGTCAGAGCGAATTTTGGAAAAAATCGCCTTCGCGAGGCGCGTGCCGCGAGGTTCGATTCTCCCGGCCGGTCAGTCGTGTGATTTTTGAGTTAGGATCAACGTAGTGATCAAAGCAGGGAAAATGGAACGAGAACATCGCTCCGCGGAGGATCTCTGGCGGCGCACGCTTTCGATGATCCACTCCACTTTCGGCCGCCTGGAGTATCTGGAGCGAATCCGGAATCCGCATTCGGGCCGGTACGAGCATCACGGATTGGCGTTGGTTTTTGGGGACGATGAGGCAGACCAGACGCTTCGCGAGAGCCATCGCCAAGTCTTCCTGGAGTGGCTGAACATGAGCCTGGAGCTGCAGAAGGTGGATCTGGATCTGTTCCTGTCGGAGCAGCCGACCGACCGTTGCGCCATGGTCGAGACTTGGCGGCGCCTGGCGCCTTACCGCAATCTGCCACCGGTTTCTGCCTCCGCGCCTGAAATCGAACTCTACCTGGGCGACCTGGAGTTGCTGCTGGAGACGATCAGGAACGAGTGTGCGGACGCACGGCCGGGTCGATCCGATTGGCGATCCCGCACACCTGGCCAATGATATCGACCCCCGAGGGAAAGGGAAAGGTCACCGGCGCTGCCGTCGATGCCGGGTGCGGTAGCGCGACCAGGGTCTCTCCGTTCAGGCTGCACCAGGCGCACAGCCATCCTTCGCGGTGTTCCAGCAGGTAGAGCGGCCGGTCCGCCTCGCAGGTCCAACCGCTGGCGGCGATCTTGCGCCGCGACTCGTCGATCAGAAGAAAGCTCCCGGGCTGTAACAAGGGATACATGAAAAAATCATCCAGCCCGACGAAGGCGTACCGGTGGTTTTTGAGATCCAGTCCGGCGACCAGCATCAGGGGGAGCATCCCCCAACTCTGGATGAAGCGGCTGAGGAACGTGGTTTTGCGGACGTCCAGGCCGGGATCCAGCGTCAATGGAACCTGCACCTGGCCGCTGTGGGCCACGCCGAGGGCTTCCCGGCCGAGCGAGAGCGCGTGTGTTTTGGGCGGCTTAATCTGTGCGGAGTCTACAGCGAGAAGGCCGGCGTCCACACCATACCAGCGGAGGACTTCGGCGATGTCGAGGCGGTAGATCGCGCACAGCGAGTAGAGTTTGAAGACGGATGGTACTACGTTGCGGTTTTCAATGTCGGACAGGCGGCTGATGGCGATGTTGAATTCGCTGTTCTTGTGGCGGTCAGCTATCTGGATGCTAAACTCCTCGACGTCCCGGTACTTCAGTCCCAGGCGTTCCCGCGTACGTTTCAGTTTCTGGCCGGGCTCATCCATGATATGATCGAGATCGCTCCCAGTTGCACAATGAATCCCCTAAGTGGAACGTAAAGAGGCACATACGACGACGACGCAGGAACCGGAGCGGTGCCACTAATTTGATTGTGTTCTGAAAACGGAACAGATGCAAGCGGCATACTGAAATTTGCGAGTGGTCAGAAAACCCTGTAGTACCGTTGTTTTTGGTTGATCCTGCTATGCGTTCCAGAACTAAACCCGTCCGGACCGCCTTTCAGGGGGAGTTGGGCGCCTTCAGCCATGAGGCGGCCAACCGGTTGATTGGACCGCGCGTTGCCGTTGAGCCCTGCCAGAGATTCGAGGAAGTCTTCCTCGCGCTGCGGGATGGGCGTGTGGACGCCGCCGTAATTCCGATTGAAAACACGCTGCACGGCTCCGTTCATGAGAACTACGACCACCTGCTGAACTTCGATCATCGGATCGTGGCTGAAACCAACCTGCGCATCGTGCACAACCTGATTGCCCCGCCGGGCGTGAAGTTCTCCTCGCTGAAGCGGGTCTACTCTCACCCGGTGGCGCTCAACCAGTGCCTGAAGTTCCTGGCCGCCAATCCCACCATCGAGCGGACGCCGTTCTACGACACGGCCGGCAGCGTGAAGATGGTGATGGCCGAAGGGCTGAAGGATGCCGCGGCCATCGCTTCGGTGGTTTCGGCCGGGATCTATGGCGCGAGAATTCTGAAGCGTTCGATCGAGGACGACAGGCAGAATTACACGCGCTTTGTGCTCCTGCGGCGTACCGATCAGGCGCCGTTGCCGATGGAGGAGCCTTTGAAGAAGGGCTGGAAAACCTCACTGGTTTTTACGACGCGCAATCAGCCGGGCTCATTGTTCAAGGCGCTAAGCGCCTTTGCGCTGCGGGACATCTCCCTGGCCAAGATTGAGTCGCGCCCACTGCGCGGGCGTCCCTGGGAGTATCTGTTCTACCTCGATTTGCTCGGCAACGTGGAGGAGCAGCGAGTGAAGCGGGCGCTGGGCCACCTGGAGGAACTGGCCGACATGCTGCGCGTGCTTGGCTGCTACCGGGTTTGAGCCGGCGGACCGGATCACGGCAACCGGGTCACCCAGAGCCGCAATTGGCCAGGTGGAGGAAAAGTCTTTGGGATGGCGGACAAGGCGTACGGAAGTTCCGGCGCGGCGGCGAGTGGAGACTCCATGATGTGCCTTTCCTGAGACATCTCGATCGCGAGCTTCAGGTAGCGGCGGAGTAGCAACAGTGGAGGGAACTGGCCTCGCTCCGCCAACCATAGGAGCGCGTCGCGGGCGCCTTTTGAGCTGTTGCAGGCACGGCAAGCCCAAACGAGGTTGTCTCCGGAATGCGCGCCGCCACGCTTGCGCGGAATCAGATGATCGGCCGCCAGACACTCCGTGCTCCCGCAGTAACAGCACGCCTGCGGCAGCACCATTTTCAGACGCTCATCGGCGGCAAGCGGTCCGATCTGCATGGACTGCTTTCGCAGACCGGCGTAGAGGCGGCTGCGGACCATATAGTGCACGCATCCGTATCGCTCTGCTTTGGCGTCAACTGCCGAGTGCGCCATCGCGAGGTTCGCGTAGGCCCAGTGCAACAACTCGCCAACCGTCGTCACCTCCATCGGTCACGCCTCACCCGGCGCAGCGGCGGCCAGCGCTTTGCGTCCGGCCTCCAGTACGGCCAGGATGCGGTCCACGTCATAGACGGACCCGGCCCAGGCGCCGCCGCTGACCGCCTGCAACGCCGCCCATAGCCGCGTATCATCGGGCAAATCCTTGTCCGGCCGCAAGTCCTCGCGCAAGGGCCGCGCCTCCAGATCCACGCCGATCACATTCAGAGTGCCCTCCAGGCGATTCCGGTCGATCACGATCTCGATTTCGTCGCCGTCGCGCAGCTTGCCGATGGGGCCGCCGGCCAGCGCCTCCGGCGACACATGCCCGATGCAGGCGCCGGTGGAGACGCCGCTGAAACGAGCGTCGGTGATGAGCGCCACGTGTTTGCCAAAAGGCAGATACTTCAGCGCACTGGTCAACTGATAGGTCTCCTCCATGCCGGAACCCAGCGGCCCGCGGCAGGCGAGCACGACAACGTCGCCGGCTTTCACCGCGCCGCTCTTGATGGCCTCAATGGCATCCGGCTCGGTGAGGAACACGCGGGCCGGCCCGCGCTTGCGGTAGACGCCATCGGCATCGACGACGGAGGGATCGATCGACGTGGCTTTGATCACTGAACCGTCGGGGGCCAGATTGCCGACCGGGAAACAGACCGTGGAGGTCAGCCCGCGGCGGGCCGCCTGGCCGGGGCTCATGATGACGTCATCGGGATCGATGCCGTCGCGCTCCTGGAGCGTCTTCCGCAAGGCCGCCCGCCGCTCGCTCTGCGCCCACCAGTCCAGCGCCTGGTCCAGTGTCTGCCCGCTGGCGGTGAGCGCCCTGGTGTGGAGCAATCCGGCTTTGCGCAGATGCAGCATCACTTCCGGCACGCCGCCGGCCTGGAAGACCTGAACGGTGGCGAAGTGGCGCGGCCCGTTGGGTAGCGCATCCACAAGCCGGGGGACGCTGCGGTTGATCCGCGCCCAATCGTGGACCGCGGGCCGCTTCAGGCCTGCATGGTAAGCCACGGCGGTGAGGTGGAGGATCAGATTAGTGGATCCGCCGAAGGCCGCATGGAGAGTCATGGCGTTTTCCAGGGCCTCGGCGGTCAGTATGTCTTTCGTGGTCATGCCGCGCGCTTCCATCGCCAGCACGGCCCGCGCGGAGCGCCGCGCCATGTCGCTCCAGATGGGGTGGCCGGATGGGGCCAGCGCCGCATGCGTCAGCGAGAGCCCCAGTGCTTCGGCCACCACCTGCGCCGTCGCGGCCGTACCCAGGAACTGGCACCCGCCGCCCGGTGACGCGCAGGCGCGGCAGCCCATTTCGGCCGCGTACTCGCGGGTGATCTGGCCGTGTGAAAAGCGCGCCCCAATGCTCTGCACCACGGCCGTGTCCTCGCCGTCTTCGGGCAGAAGGGTCACGCCGCCGGGGATCAGCACCGTTGCCAGATCGCGCTGCGCCGCCAAGGCCATCATCATGGCCGGCAGCCCTTTGTCGCATGTGGCGACGCCCAGAACCCCACTGCGCCGAGGGAGCGAGCGGATCAGGCGGCGGAACACCATCGAGGCGTCGTTGCGGTAGGGCAGGGAATCGAACATCCCGGTGGTGCCCTGGGAGCGTCCGTCGCACGGATCGGAACAGTAGGCGGCGAAGGGTACGGCGTCCAGGACTTTCAGCTCGCGCGCGGCGGCCTCTACCAGCAGGCTCACCTCCCAATGGCCGCTGTGGTAGCCCAGCGCTACAGGTGTCCCATCCGGCGCCCGAAGCCCGCCATGGGTGCTGAGGATCAGGACTTCCTTGCCGCCCAGTTTGGCCGGATCCCAGCCCATGCCGGCGTTCATCGTCCAGCCGAAGAGATCCCCGCTCGGCGCATTGCGCAGCATGTCGTCTGTGAACGGCAGCGCACCGGCCGGCCCGCGGGCTTTGCTGCGCACGTCAAACAGTCCGGCGTCGCCGGAATCGAGGACGGATTGCAGCGAGGGCCGCTGTGTTTGTATCGCCATGGTGATGGATCTCCCCTCTCAATCTTATTTCATGCGAAAATCTGGCCTATGTTCCTGTTGCGCGTTTTGTGCGGGACCCTGCTCGCCGGGATCCTGTCCGCGGCCAGCCGGCCGATCTCCGCCGGCGATCTCTACGCCTTTCGCTGGGTAGCCGACCCGCAGATCGCCCCGGACGGCTCGCGGGTTGTCTTCACCCAGGTGAGCGTCAACGCCAAGCACGATGGCTACGAGACGGCGCTGTGGATGGTCTCCACAGGCGGCGGCGACGTGCGGCCGCTCACCGCCGGCCCGCGGGACTCCAGCCCGCGGTGGTCCCCCGACGGAGCACGGCTCGCCTTTCTCCGCGCCAGCGAAAAGGACGGCAAGCCGCAGCCGGCGCAAATCTGGGTTCTCCCCATGGACGGCGGCGAGGCCCGGCCACTCACAACGCTGGCCAAGGGTGCGTCCGTGCCTGTCTGGTCACCCGACGGCAGCCATCTGGCCTTCACATCTACCACCAAGGCGGGGGATTCCGAGAAGAAGAAAGACGAGGAGCCTTCCGACGTACGCGTGATCACCCGCGCCGTCTATCGCGCCAATGGCGGGGGCTATGTGGATTTTGACCGGCCCGCGCACATCTGGACCATCGCGGCCCGGGGCGTGGGCCAGGCCGCCAAGCAGATCACTGACGGCCGCTACAGTGAAGGCGAGCCGGCCTGGTCAGCCGACGGCACTCGCCTGTACTTCGCCTCCAGCCGCGATGCTGAGCCCTACTACAAGCCGCCCACGGGTGATCTCTATTCTGTCGCTGCCAGTGGTGGCAGGCCGGCCCTCGCCCTCCATGTCGACGG
>JBBQLF010000127.1:0-9692 GCA_038327695.1 Bryobacterales bacterium | reverse complement strand
GCTTTGTCGTCGGCAGACAATGTGAGGGAGGCCGGCAGCAGCCCCTCGATGGCAGGCAGGGGACGGCTCTGCCCTTTGCCCAAGTCCAGCAAGTAGGGGTGCCAGAAACCGCTGCGGTCCGAGGCGTACAACAGGGTCCGGCTGCGGCGGTCCAAGGCGCGAGCCGGCGCGACCGGCAGGAGGCTGGAATAGGCCGGGCTGGTCAGGCGGAGGACCTCAAACTCAGTAGCTGGGTCCGGGTAACGAGACCATTCCGCCGGGAGGGCCTCCGGACCGCTCTGTGCCAGCAAGGGCTGAGCGATGGCGGCCAGCAGCGTGCGTCTGGACAACCTCATTGTTCCATCTTACAAGCTGGACAAAGGCGGGGCCGTGCCAAAGCTATTTCTTGGCAGGCGCGGCGGTGTGGCCGTGACCGGCAGGCGCGGCGGCATAGTGGGCCTTCAGGAGATCGACGCCGAAGTCGTTGTCGAAGTCCCTCCACACACTGTGGACGTGGTTGGCGGCGTTCTGGGTATTGTCGAATTCGATGAGGAATGCGGGAGACTGAACGCGGTAGTAGTGGGGCCCGCCGCGTTCCACGACGCCGGCCCAGGCAAAGAAGAAACTGTTGCCGGCTGCCTTGATGCGCGCACGGCGCTGGCCGGCCATCTCGCCGGGCAGGTTATCGACATACTCGGCCATCAGAGCGTCGAGGAGCTTGCGCTGAGCGGGCGTCATCCGGGCGGCGGCGATACCGCTGGGCTGGCCGGCGAGCGCGGCCTGGCGGCTGCGCTCAGTGAGGATATCCGGGTAGGCTTTTTCGGCCACCAGGGCCACCTTGCGCTGTTCGGGCGTAAGAGCCATCATCAACGCGCGCCCCTTATCCTCCTCAGCGCCCAGCACGCGGAGCCCGGCCCGGGGGCCTTCGCGCACCTCGGCTGGATTGGAACCGAGAAACGTGGGATTGCCCACGGCCTTACCGTTCACAACTGTGAAGTGCAGACTGACGTGGTGGCCTTCTACACGGTAGCCCCAAGTGCCGGTTTCAGTGGGCTCCCCAAAGATGCTGAAGTGGTACTTCTCCGGGTTGCGGCGGCCTTTCTGGTCTTTCTCCATGATGCGGAGGATATCCTCCAGGCTCATGATGGTGGTGGTTTTGATGAAACCCCGCTGGCTGAGTCCGGCGCTCAACAGGGCGGAGGCGAGGTGCTTCTGCGGTGGCGTCATCTCGGCCAGGGTGAGCCCCAGGCGCGGACGCTGGAAGCGGCCCGGGATGTCGTCGGTGGGGATATAGTGCCAGAAGAAGCGCTCGTCGCCGTCAAACGGCATCACCACCTTTTCGCGCTGTTCCGCGGTCAGCGAGGCCAGGAAGTTCCTGGCGGCGCCCACCATGTGAGGCAGCGCGTGGTCATGGCCGTCGTGCGCATTCAGCAAAGCAGTGAATAGAAAGAGGGATAGTCCAGCCCAGAGACGCATTGGACTGATTGTACTAGAATCCGAATTCGCGCGTTGGAGAGGCTCCGGCGGACATGACGGACTTGGCGAGATACTGATAGGGATTGACAGCCCCGCCGCCTCTGCGGACTTCGTAATGAAGGTGGGAGGCCGTCACCCGTCCGGTGGCGCCGGCGCCGGCGATCACCTGGCCCATACGCACTTCCTGGCCCGGGATGACGTCCATGCGTGAAAGATGCGCGTAGAAGGTCTGGAGGCCGTTGCCGTGATCGACGACGATCAACTTGCCGTAGGCCCCGCCCCAATCGGCCGAAACCACCACACCATCGGCGGTGACGCGCACGGCAGACCCAACCGGCGCCTGGATGTCGACGCCGCTGTGAAACGCCTGATGCCCGTAGAACGGATCCTGGCGGAATCCGAAGTAACTCAGCAGGCGCCCCATGAGCGGCCAGACGCTGGGCGTGGTGTTCAGCAGGTAGCGGCGCGAAGTGTAACGGGACGTGCTGCTCAAAGACGCTGTCTTCAGGCGGTTGTACTGTTCGAGGGTTTCGCTCAGGCTGGGCAGGAGCGTAGCCTCGGACAGCCCATTCAATGTTGAGGCGGAACCGCCACCGGACTTGGGTGTGATGCCATAGGCCATGGAGATTTCGGCGGCGTAGACCTGCAACTGCGCCATCTTCTCGTTGGTCTGATTGGTTTCGGTGAGGAGCTTCTTATAGCGGGCGCGGAGGAACCCGGTCTCTTCCAGCAGATTATTGTAGTTGGCCACTTTCCAGGCCATGCGCAGATAGCTGGAAACCATGCCGAAGAGAGTGAAGCCACCGAGCAACGCCAAGGCCAGAACGGCGAAGACGACTTTCTGATCGACGTGAAACCGGCGGATGCGCCCGTGGAGGGAGTGGGCCAGGACCACGATGAAGTATGGCTGATTCATCAACAACTCTCGGCCAGCAAGCAACTGCAAAAATCCGATGCGAACAGGCCGTTAGGCAAGGGGGTGGGTAGGCCCCGAAGTATTCACCATATCAATCCGGGTATAAGGTGTCAACCCGGAGCTGCGCCCCGGCGGGGCCCGGCGGAGCATCAATGGTATTGTGAAAACAGAGGCAAGACAGCGCAAGATGGGCTTTTCCGTCCGGGACCGTGGCTACGGCCCTCCCTCCATGAACCGAATGACCACGGCGGTCAAGTGGCTGCTAATCGTCAATTGCGGCGTGTTTCTGCTCAGTTTCATGCTGGAACGGGTGGGTTACGGCCTCGTTCTGGTACCCTTCGCCCTGGTTCCGAGAGCGGTGCTGTTTTCCTTGGCGATCTGGCAGCCGGTCACTTACCTGTTCCTACACAGCACTGCCGGCTTCGGCCACATTCTGATGAACATGCTGACGCTGTGGATGTTCGGCACGGCGCTGGAAAGTACGTGGGGCACGCGCCGTTTCCTGCAGTACTACTTCTTTTGCGGCGTCGGGGCGGCGCTCTGTGTGGTGGTTCTCAACGCGATGTTCGGCTCCATGAATGCGCGCACAATCGGCGCTTCGGGCGCCATCTACGGGCTTCTGCTGGCATTCGGCATCCTATTCCCGCGGGCCGTCATCTATTTCTTTGGCCTGTTCCCGATTGAGGCTCGCTGGTACGTGCTGATCATGGGAGCGATTGTGTTCCTGAGCGCGCTGGGCGACTCGGGCGGATCGGTGAGCCACTTCGCCCATCTGGGCGGAATGGCGTTCGGCTACCTATTTCTGAGGTCACGGCTGGGCTCGCCGAAAGGCAGAGGCCCGGTAGCGCGCTTCAGCCTGCGCGAGGAGTTCAACAGAAACTACCAGGAGTGGAAGTTGCGGCGCGCCAAGAAGAGATTTCAGGTGTATCTGAAGAAGCACGGCTCCCAGGGCGGCGATCGGATCCAGTAGGCACCAGAAACTGACGGCAACCGAACCGGGCGCTGCGGACGTCTTAAGAGATGAAGAAGGGTGTACTCATGAGACTGTGTCGATACCTGCCTTTCGCACTGGCCGGCGTGCTGGCCACCAGCGGTTTTCTGGGCGCTCAATCGGGGCCGAAGAAGGAAAGCGGCGATACGGTGGCCCGGCCTAAGAAAAAGGCCGATGCGAAGGAAACGGAGAAGCCTGCGGAAGCCGCGGGCGAGAAGATCCCTTCCCGCATTCAGAAGAAGGCGCCCGGCGAACGTCCCGGCGCCGATAGCCCCACGTTTCGCAGCGACAATCTGACGGTCACCGTGGATGTGGGCGTGCTGGACAACCGGGGCCGCTTCATCCCCAACATCCCGGCGGGTAACTTCCGTGTACTGGAAGACGGCGTGCCCCAGAAGACGAACGGCTTCAACACGGGCGAGGCGCCCATCACGATCGCGCTGGTGATTGAGTTCAGCAACCTGTTCCAACAGTACTGGTCCTATGGCTGGCAGGAGACGCTGCAGGCCTGCTACGGGTTCCTCCAGACGCTTAAGGCAGAAGACACGGTGGCGGTGGTGGCATTCGATCTCCGGTCGGAGATTCTGAGCGACTTCTCGACCAACCGGCAGGATACGCAAGAGGCTCTGGCGCGGCTGCGGATTCCTGGATTCTCGGAGTCCAACATGTACGATGCGCTCACGGATGTGGCCGACCGGATGAGCGAGATCGAGGGCCGCAAGGCGATCCTGTACATCGGCAGCGGCATGGACACGTTTTCCAAGATCACGTTCGACCAGACGCGCCGGAAGCTGCAAACGTCCAGCGTGCCGGTCTATGCCTTGGGCATCCTGCAAGCCATTCGCGAGATGGCTGACGCGCGCGGGATGATGGGTCCGATTCAGCGGCTCGATTTTCTTCAGGCCGACAACCAGTTGCGCACGTTCACGAAAGAGACCGGCGGCCAGGCGTGGTTTCCGCGTTTTTTCGGCGAGTATGGCAACATTTTCCGGCAGGTCAACGAAGCGCTGCGAAACACGTATTCGCTGGCCTATCAGCCCACCAACGTGGCTCGCGACGGCAAGTTCAGAAAGATCAAAGTGGACCTGATCAACCCCCAAACGGGTGAACCTCTGCGCATCATCGACGAGAAGGGCAAGCCGATGAAGTACACCGTTGTGGCCAAGACGGGCTACACCGCGCCACGCGAAGTGGAGTAGGCCAGGGCGGACCACAGACGGGCCACGATGTCAAGAAGTGAATCTCGCCTCGGATGAGCGCGATACGGGCGCATTGACACGCCTGTTTCCGCTTTGTTAACGTCGGCAAGGTTCTTCATGGTCACCCGCGCCAAAACAGCAACACAGCCAACCCCACGCGTCCTTCTGGTGGACGACAATCGATCCGGCCTGATGGCCCGGAGGGCCGTACTGGAAGAGCTCGGCTATGCCACCGACGGCACTACCGATTCGCTCAAGGCTTTGGAGATGTTTCGCACGCAACCGTACGATTTGGTGGTGACGGATTTCAAGATGCCGGAGTTGAACGGAATCGAGCTGATCAGCCAGCTCCGGCTGGAGTCGCCCGGGGTTCCGGTGATCCTGATCTCCGGCTTTGCCGATGCGCTGGGCCTGAACGAGGCCAACACGGGCGCGAGCGCCGTGATCATGAAGAGCGCCAACGAAGTGCAGCATCTGATCCGCTGTGCCGGGCGCCTGGTGAAGGCGCGGCGCAAGCCGGCGGGCTCGGAGCACCCCCCGGCCAAGGCCCGCAAGCAAGCTGCCCATTGAGCGGCGCGGGTGATAGCCTGTTGAGCATGATCCGGCTGATCCTGCTTCTGATTCTCTGCCTGTTGGGCGTAACAGCCGCGGCCCCCAAGAAAGCACCGGCGCGTCCGGCGGCCGGGGGGCAATCGGCGGCGCAGCGATGGCTGAAATCGATGACGCCGCGCGAGCGGGCCGCGCAACTGCTGATGGTGCAGTTTTACGGCGAATCTCCTAACGAGCGATCCAAGGCATACCGCGATTACGTGACGCTGGTGCGCGACGTCAAGGTGGGCGGCCTGATTGTGTTGAACAGAGTCAGGAACGGCATCGTCCAGCGGGCCGAACCGTTCCAGATGGCCGCGTTTCTGAACCGCATGCAGAAGCTGGCGAAGGTGCCGCTGATTGTCGGCGGCGACTTTGAGCGGGGCGCGTCAATGCGCATGAACTCCACCACGCTGTTTCCGCATGTGATGGCCTATGGCGCGGCGGGCGACCTGGAGGCGACGCGCGCACTAGGCCGAGCCACGGCGCGCGAAAGCCGGGCCATGGGCGTGCAGTGGGTGTTTGCGCCAGACGCCGACGTGAACAACAACCCGGACAATCCGATTATCAACATCCGGTCTTTCAGTGAAAACGCGGCCGTCGCCGGCCAGCACGTAAAGGCCTTCATCGAAGGCGCGCGCTCGGATCCGCGATACCCTGTTCTGACCACGGTGAAGCACTTCCCCGGCCACGGGGATACGGCGGTGGACAGCCACATCGGCCTGGGCACGATCGCGGCCAACCGCGAGCGGCTGGAGCAGGTGGAATTCGTCCCGTTCCGGGCCGGTATCGAGGCCGGGGTGGATGCCGTGATGACGGCGCACCTGGCGGTGGCGGCGCTGGAACCGGAGCCGATTCCGGCGACGGTTTCGAAAGCGATTCTGACGGGCGTGCTGCGCGGCGAGTTGGGCTTCAAGGGTCTGATCACCACCGACGCGATGGACATGCAAGGGCTTTCGAAGCTGTTTCCGGCGGGCGAGGCGGCGGTGCGGGCGATCGAGGCCGGCGTGGATCTGCTGTTGATTCCGGCGAACGCGCGGGCCTCGGTGGATGCGCTGATGGCGGCGGTGAAGAGCGGCCGGCTGACGCAGAAGCGCATCGATGAGAGCGCGCTCAAGATTCTCAATGCGAAAGTGCGGGTGGGATTGAACCGGCAAAAGCTGGTGGATTTGGAGCGCCTGAGCGACGGCATCGAATCGCCGGAAGACAACGAGTCGGCCCTGGCGGTGGCGGCCAAGGCGCTGACGCTGGTGAAGAACGAAGGCGCCCTGCTGCCGCTGCGAGAGCCGGCCAGGGCGTGCTACTACCTGCTGGCGGCGGGCCGGTTTTCCACGCAGGGCCGCGACATGGTGGATCTGTTACGGGCGCGGGTCCCCAAGGCCAAGGTGGCGCTGCTGGATCCGCAGTTGCCGGTGGCGGAGTTTGACCAACTGGCGGCCGGGACGGCGCCGTGCAGCGCGGTGGTGGTGGCGGCCTATGTGACATCCGGCGCCTACCGGGGCGACGTGGCTCTGTCCGGCCACTATCCGGCGTTTGTCGACAAGCTGCTGGCCAGCGGCAAGCCCATGGCCTTTGTGGCGCTGGGCAACCCGTACCTGCTGCGATCCTATCCCAGTGTGCAGGCCTACCTGGCCACGTTCAGCACCGTTCTGCCGTCGGAGACGGCCGCGGTGCAGGCGTTGTTCGGCGAGATTGGGGTCCACGGCAAGTTGCCCGTGACAATTCCGGGCTTGGCGGAATACGGTTTTGGTCTCACAATAGAAGCGCGTCAGTGATTCTACGTTGGAGGTATCATGTCGTTCCGAGTTCGCCCTCTTTCTTTCAATGAAGGGGACTTGATCCCCGCCCGCTATACGGCCGACGGCGAGAACCTCTCCCCTGCCCTGGCTTGGGAGGATCCGCCCTCCGGCACGAGGAGCTTCGCTCTGGTCGTGGATGATCCCGACGCGCCTAACGGCACGTTCACGCACTGGCTGATCTGGGACATCCCCGGCAATCTGAGGGAGCTGCCGGAAGGCGTGCTCTCCGGCGCGTTGGGCCACGACGGCATCAATGACTTCGGCCAGCCCGGTTACGGCGGTCCTTGCCCGCCGAAAGGCCACGGATCGCACCGCTACCAGTTCAAGCTGTATGCGCTGGACACCTCGCGGCTGATGCTACCGGTGGGCTCGAAGCGTTGGGAAGTGGACAAGGCGCTGCACGGGCACGACCTGGAGGAGACCTGGGCCACCGGCCGTTACGAGCGCAGCTGAGGACTCGTCACGGAATAACCTTACCAGCCCGGCACGCCCGCTTGCTCACGTGCGCGGCTCGGAATCGGGTTCTGAGCCGCGCGCGTGAGCGAGCGGTTGGGCCGGTAATTCCGGCCTTCATGGCGATCCCGTTTGTTCTGAGCCGCGCGCGTGAGCGAGCGGTTGGGGTGGTTATTTCATGACGAGCCCTAAGCGGTCCGCGGTTTTTCTACAATGGAGCCATGCTGGAGATCACCTGGCTTGGACACGGCACGTTTCAGCTCAGGCTGGACGACTCGCAGACCATCGTGATTGACCCCTGGACCAGCGGCAACCCGTCGTTCCCGCGCGGCTTTGAGTTTGCGCGGATCGATACGATGCTGATCACGCATGGCCACTTCGATCACATCGACGACGCCGTGCCGCTGGCGCTGCGCTACCAGCCGCAGGTGATCGCCAACTGGGAGATCTGCGCCTGGTTGAACACCAAGGGCGTGGAAAAGACAAGCCCGATGAACAAGGGCGGCTCCCAACAAGCCGGCGGCCTGCGCGTGACGATGACCCACGCGGTGCATTCCTGCGGCATCAGCGACAACGGGCAGATTGTCTACGGCGGCGACGCGGGCGGCTACGTCCTGCACTTGCCCGACGGACGCCGGGTGTACTTTGCCGGTGATACGGCCGTGTTTTCCGATATGGCCCTGATCGCCGAAATCTATTCGCCGGAGCTCGCCTTCCTGCCCATCGGCGACCTGTTCACCATGGGCCCGAAGGAGGCTGCGGTGGCCTGCCGGCTGGTGCGCGCCGCCACGGTGATCCCAATGCACTTCGGGACATTTCCGCCGCTGGTGGGGCGGCCTGCCGAGCTGAAGGAACTGATCCAGGGCCATGTTGAGTGCGACATTGCCGCCCTGGAGATCGCGGTGCCGTGGCGATGGTAGGCGAGCTGACCCGGCGGGCGTTTTGCGCCGCTCCGGCCATTCTGAAAGGCCTGTCGAAGTCGAAGCCCAACCTGCTGCTGTTGATGAGCGACCAGCATCGCGCCGATTGGATGGGCTGCGACGGGAACCGCAGGGTGCACACGCCGGCGCTGGATTCGCTCGCCGCCGCCGGTACCCGCTTTCGCCATGCCTACTCCTCCACTCCTACCTGCACGCCGGCGCGGGCCGGGTTGCTGACCGGCATGTCTCCGTGGCGCCATGGCATGCTGGGTTACGGCCGGGTGGCGGAGAAGTACCGGGTGGAGATGCCGCGGCTGCTGGCCGAGGGCGGGTACCACACGCTGGGCGTGGGCAAGATGCACTGGTCTCCGCAGCGCAACGCGCACGGCTTCCACCAGACGGTACTGGATGAGTCCGGCCGTGTGGAGAGCGTCGACTTCCGCAGCGACTACCGGGCGTGGTTCGGCAGCGAGGCGCCGAATCTGGACCCCGACGCCACCGGCATCGGCTTCAACGACTGCACGGCGAAGAGCTATGTCCTGCCGGAGCGGCTCCATCCGACCAGTTGGACCGGTGACGTGGCCGCGCGCTTCCTGGAAAGCTACCAGCGCAGCGAGCCGTGGTTTCTGAAAGTCAGCTTTGCGCGCCCCCACAGCCCCTACGACCCGCCGCAGCGGTGGTGGGACCGGTACGCCCAGGCGGACCTGCCCGAGGCCGTGGTGGGCCCCTGGGCGGCCCAGTACGCCCCGCGTAACTCGAATCGCGACGATATCTGGCACGGCGCGTTGGGCGCTGATCTGGTGCGCCGGGCACGGATTGGGTACTCCGGGTCGGTTTCCTTCGTCGACGAGCAGATTGGGCGGATTCTGGACGTGGTGACCCGGCGCGGGTGGCTGGAAGACACGTTGATCGTTTATCTGAGCGATCACGGCGATATGACCGGCGATCATCACCTGTGGCGGAAGTCTTACGCCTACGAGGCGTCGGCGCGGATTCCGATGCTGCTGCGGGGGCCCGGCGTGGAGCGCGGCCAGGTGAGCACGACACCGGTAGAGATCCGGGACATCCTGCCGACCCTGCTGGCCGCCGCCGGACTGCCGAAGCCGGAAGGGTGCGACGGCGAGAGCCTGACCGCTACCCGCCGCCAGTGGATCGATCTGGAGCACGATGTCTGCTACGACAAGACGAACCACTGGACGGCGCTCACCGACGGCAAGTGGAAGTATATCTTTCACGCCTTCGACGGCAGGGAATCGCTGTTTCATCTGACCGCTGATCCGCATGAACTCTCGGACCGGGCTTCGGACGCGGCTCATGAGGGGGCGCTGCGCCTGTGGCGCACCAGAATGGCGGAACACCTGGCGCCGCGCG
>JBBQLF010000126.1:0-9702 GCA_038327695.1 Bryobacterales bacterium | reverse complement strand
GTTCCTTTGGTCGCCAGATAACCCGCTTCGAAGACGTGGACCTTGATCTCGTGCTGGACGGAGAGATTCCAGGTCTGGGCGTAGGGCACCAGGTAGTCCGGTGTCACGGCGTAGGTGTTGAGGATGGTTGTGTCCGCCGGGCCCTGAAACGGATTCAGGATCGTCAGCGGCGCGCTCGCTGTTGTGTTGAAGGTGGAACTGGTGGCAAAGGGCGGTTGCTGGCCGAGACGCGTGGGGATCCGGCTGTAGACTGACCCGTCGAAGAACATGCTGTAGCCGCCGCGGACGATCGTGCGCCCCTTCTTCCTGGGCTTCCAGGAGAAACCAAGGCGGGGCGCCAGGTTGTTGTTGTCCGGCCGGATCATGCCGTTCGGCGTTGATCCGCTGTAGGGCCCGGTAGAGCCCGGCGTGACAACCGCCGCGCCCGTGGTCCCCGGCGCAATATCCAGGTTCGAGAGCCGTCCGTATTTTTCCGTGAATGGCCGCCAGTTTTCGTAGCGCAGCCCCAGATTGAACGTCAGGCCCGGACGCGCCCTCCATTCGTCCTGCACGAAGACGCCGTAGTGCGACGATCGCATGTAGCTATCGGGCGAACCGAACCGGATGGTCGACTGCTGCGGATAGCCCAGCAGATAGTCGGCGAAATCGTTGCCCGTGCGCGCCACCGGCAGGCCGTCGGGCGTGAGGGCACTGGTCGCCAGCCCACCAAAGAACAGCGTGCCGCGCGCGTTCGGGTCCGCCAGTGTGTTCCACTGCGTGCGCGTGAAGTCAAAGCCGGTGGTCAGGGTGTGCTGTTTCCGGACAAACGTCCAGCCTTCGCCGAAGGTCCGGGTGTGCACCTGGCGGCGGGAGCGGTTGCCATCGGTGAGGTCGCCATAGTTGGTGAAGTTCAGATTCGGCGGGCCGTAGTTGGCCGGATCGCGCGATGTGCCCTGGATGCCCAGTTGGGCCGCCACGTCGCTTCCGTTGGCGAAGTAGGGCGTCAGTTCGTTCCGGTTGCGGTTGTAGCGGATGCGGGCGTTGTGGATGATGCGCGGCGATAGGGTATGGCTCCAGTTCAGGCCGAGGTTGAAGCCGGTGCCGGAACTCGGATCGCTCCAGCCGAACATCTGCACGCTCTCGGAAGTACGCCGCTGCCAGCCCATGTCGCCCGCCAGCCTGTCCTTCTTTGTGAGAGTGCGGTTCAGGCGCACGTTGAGATTGTCGTTCGATTGCGGGATGGCCGTGGTGTAACGGTAGTTCTGGGTCGAGCCGGTGGAGTTTGGCAGCGGCAGATAGGCCAGCAGCCCTTTGGAGGCGGCGCTGATGCGGGAATCCGGAATGCGGTTGCCCGCAAATGGGGCCCGGTTCAGGGGGTCGTAGATGGTGGTGCGTGCGCTGATGCTGGAGAAGTCGCCGCCGCGCAGCGCCTCCTCCGGCATCACCGCGTAACCGTTGTAGACGTTGGAGCCCCGCTGGCCGCCGTAATTCAGGAAGAACATGCTGTTGTCGGGCTTGAAGATCCGGCCCAGGCTCAGCGGCCCGCCCAGAGTGGCGCCGTAGCGGTATTCCGAGTAGCTCGGTTTGACCACGCTGCGGCCATTGAGGGCATACGGCGAGGCATCGAATGTGTCGCCGCGGACGGAGAGGCTCGCTCCGCCACGGATCTGATCCCGGGTCCGCCGGCTGCGATTGCCGAAGCCCTCCCGCTGGCCCTGCAGCGTCCGGTCCAGTATTGCTTTGCGGAACTTCTCGCGGTCTTCGGGACTCATGCTGGCCAGGTCAGGTCCGCGCCCGCCCGGGCCGCCCGGGCCGCCAAAGCCGGGTCGTCCGCCCGGGCCGCCGCCGGGCGGGCCGCCGCCCATGCGGCCGCCACCACCCATTCCGCCGCCACCACCCCTGCCGCCACCGAATCCGCCCGGCCCGGCCATTCCACCGCCTTCGCCGCCAGGGGGCCCGCCGCCCATCCCGCCGAACTCCATCATCATATCCGGCCGGTCCTGCTGCTGCAGCCCGCGGCTCAGCGAGCCTTGGACGAGAAACGCCTCGCTGGCATCGCCGCTATCCGGAGCCGACACGGCCAGCGCCGGCGTCTCCTCCAGGCCTCGTGCCACCTGCGCCTCGATACCGTTCGTCATCTGTGCCTGGGCCGGGGCCGGGGCCCCGCCCGGGCCGGGCCGTAGCGCCCGCAGGGTCAGAGCCACCTCCAGCGGCGCAGCGCGCTCTTCCGGCTTCACCTGCCGCGTCACCGGCTGGAAACCGAACATCCGCACTTCCACGTTAAGCGCGCCCGCCGGCAGCCCCTCCAGCGAGAATCTACCCTCTTCGTCACTGGCCGCAGTCCAGGTCTCCGAGCCGGCGCGCACCGTCACTGCCGCGCCGGGGATCGCCTTTCCTTGCGCGGTCACACGGCCGTTCCAGGGCGTTTGCGCGCCAAGCACCGCCGCCAGCATCGCTGCCAGCGCCAACCGGAGTGGATTCGTCACACTAGGAAGACGGCAACGGAGCGTGGCGAGATTACACAGCCCCCCTGTGAAGTTTTGCAAAGAACTGTCGATTACCAGCCTGTGAGGGTACTTTTTCTTGCCTCCTTGCTGGCGGCCGGCGCACTGGCCCAGAGCGTCCAGGAAGCCGCGCTTGCCCGGCAACGCGAGTCTGTCGAACGTCAGCGCACCGCCCTGGAGAGCCAGGAGGGCCGCATTGCGCGCCAGGTCGCCTCGGCCGCGCGCCAGCCCAAGCCGCCGCCCTGGGCGCCGGCCACACCGCCACCTCAGGTGGCGGACTGCTCGGCTCTGAGCGATACGCGCCTGGACCATCTCATCCAGAAAGCGTCCAAGAGCAACGTTCTCACTCCCGATCTGCTGCGCGCCGTCATCCGCCGCGAATCGTCGTTCCAGCCCTGCGCCGTCAGCCGCGCCGGGGCCATGGGGTTGATGCAGCTTATGCCCGGTACCGCGTTTGACCTCGGCGTGGACGATCCTTTCGACGCCGAGCAGAACATCAACGCCGGCAGCAAGTTCCTGCGTTCGCTTCTGGACCGGTACGGCGGTGACCTCAGCCTGGCCCTCAGCGCCTACAACGCCGGCCCGGCCCGTGTAGATGCCATCCAGGCGATTCCTCCCATCAGGGAAACTCAGGATTACGTGAAGGAGATACTGAACCGGCTGCGGCCGGCAACGGCTGCGCTAGACTTCCAGTAATGTTGCCCTTCGTGTTGGTTCTGCAGCTCGCCCAGGCTGCTTCTCCGATGGTGGAGAACACGCGCGCCCACGTCCGCCAGGAACAGCGGGCTGTGCCGGGGGAACGGATCCGGACGCCCCTGGGTGTACTCGTCGTTCCTCCGGGCTCCAAGCCGGGCCAGCGCTTGAGATTGGTCATTCACTTTCACGGCGCGCCCTGGCTGGTGGAACAGTCCGTCCGCCAGGCGAGTCCCAAGGCCGCCGTGCTGGCTGTGCAGGTGGGTTCCGGCTCACGCGTCTACGATGAGGCGGTTCGGGACCCCGCCACCCTGCCGGCCGTCCTCAGCGCGCTGGGCCGGCCGCTGGAGCGCCTCTATCTTTCCGGCTTCAGCGCCGGCTATGGCGCCATCCGGGCCATTCTGCGGCAACCGGACAACGCCGCGCGCGTGGACGGTGTACTGCTGTTGGACGGGATCCATTCAGACTACGCCGAGCCCAAGGAAAACCGCCACGCCGAGCCGGCCGATCTCGACGCTTTCCTGACCTTCGCCCGGGCCGCACAAGCCAAACAGAAGCGCCTGGCGATCCTCCACTCGGAGATCTTCCCCGGCTCCTATGCCAGCACGACGGAGACGACAGACTGGCTGCTCGCCCAACTCGGCCTGCGCCGGAAAGCGGTCCTCCGTTGGGGCCCGCTGGGCATGCAGGTGGTCAGCGACACGCGCGCCGGCCGGTTGCGGGTCCTCGGCTTCGCCGGTAACTCGGCGCCGGATCACGTCGATATGCTGCACGCGCTGAGTTGGGCGTTGAAGCTGCTCAACTGAGCGCCCGTCATGAAATTACCATTCCAACCGCTCCGTCATGCGTGCCCGCCCCCTTCGCCGCTGGCGGCATTTTCATTACTTCCGGTGACCCGCAGGGCCATACTGGCTTGCTCACGCGCCCGGCTCACAACCCGAGTCCGAGCCGCGCCGGCTCACAACCCGCTTCCGGACCGGGCCCGGCTCACAACCCGAGTCCGAGTCGCGCCGGCTCACAACCCGCTTCCGGGCCGCGCCCGGCTCACAACCCGAGTCCGAGTCGCGCCGGCTCACAACCCGAGTCCGAGTCGCGCCGGCTCACAACCCGAGTCCGAGTCGCGCCCGGCTCACAACCCGCTTCCGGGCCGCGCCCGGCTCACAACCCGCTTCCGGGCCGGGCCCGGCTCACAACCCGAGTCCGAGCCGCGCCGGCTCACAATTCGCTTCCGAGCCGCGCCGGCTCACAATTCGCTTCCGAGCCGCGCCGGCTCACAACCCGAGTCCAAGCCGCGCCCGGCTCACAAACCGCTTCCGGGCCACGACCGTGAGGGAGTGGTTGTGCCAGGCTGGCAAGGTTATTCCGTGACGAGCCCTGACTCTATTTCGCCGGGAAACCGGGGCTCGCCATCACTTCCTTGATCTGGTTGAGGTGGCGCTCGGTGTGGCCCGCCACCAGAATGTACCATTGCAGACCGTCGAGCTCGCCAAAGGCCGGGTGCGGCGTGAAATGGTTGCGCAGGTCGTCGCCCGTCTCGCGCACGTAGGCGATGTTGCGGTCCCGCGAGGAGCGGAATGCACTCACCAGCGCGGCCTGATTGGCGTACTTGCCGGTGGGCTTGAGCGGCTCCGGAGACTGGAATTTCTGGTCCCGCACCGGAAGGACTTTAATCAGCATGTAGTCCATTTCCCGCGGGTTGGCCTTCTTCTTTTCCGGTGTGGCCGGTGCCGCCATGGTCTTGGCCACTCTGCCTGGGATGGCGTCTTCGGTGACCGCCAGATGCTCCGCGACCTCGGCGATGGACCACGCGGCGGGCGCCGGCTTCCACTTCATCTGGGCTTCGCTGAGCTGGGCCAGCGTGTCGAGAAACTGCTTGCGCGTGCCATGCAGCGCGCTCACGGCGTAGTCCCGCTCTCCCTGCGAGAGGGCTTGCCCGAAGGCAGAGACGGTGAGAAGAGTCAGGCTAAGGAGGAGTCGGCTCATGCACTCCAAAATACCATTTGGCGGCGGCCAGGCGGGCGGGGGGACAAATCCAACCTAAAGGTACCCACCCCGATGGCCGATAAGCAAATTGGGCGTCATGGACAGCACAAAACTCGAAGGAATCATGAGGTTGATGTCACCGGCCACGCCTGTCCAGCAGGCCGCGCCCCCAACTCGCCCGGTTCCGCCCGGGATCGAATCCATCGGCGCGGCCACCATCCTGCTTCTCGACAGCGTGAAAATCAACCGTCAGCTTCTGAAGGGCATCCTCAAGGCCGGCCATTACCGCATTCTGGAGGCCAGCCAGCCCTGGGAAGCCTTCCAACTGCTGGAACAGGCCGATGTCGATCTCATCATCGCTGACATCATCATGCCCGAGATTGGCTGCGACATGCAGGGGGGGCTGGAGTTCTGCCGGCGCATCAAGGCCAACCGGCGGACCCGTTTGATTCCGATCCTGATCCTCACCAACGTGCAGGGCAACGAGAGCGTGATTGCCAGCCTGGAATCCGGCGCCGACGAGTTTCTGGTCAAACCGCTCCAGCCGGCCGTCGTGCGCACCCGGATCCGGACCATGCTGCGCAGCAAACGAACGCTCGATTCTCTGGAAGAGGCCGAAACCATTCTGTTCGCCATGGCCGAAACCGTGGAGCAGCGCGACAAGGAAACCGGCAATCACTGCCAGCGCCTGGCTTCGCTCAGCGTGGCCTTCGGCGCGGCCCTGGGCCTGCCGGATAATGACCTGCTGGCACTCTACCGCGGTGGCTACCTCCACGACATCGGCAAGATCGCCATCCCGGACGCCATTCTCTTTAAGCGCGGCGCCCTGAACGAAGAGGAGTGGGATGTGATGCGCTCCCATACCGTCAAGGGCGAGGCCATCTGCCACCGGATGCGCTCGCTGGCCCACGTGTTGCCCGTCATCCGCAATCACCACGAGAAATGGGACGGCTCCGGATATCCCGACGGTCAGGCGGGCGAGCAGATCCCGCTGCTGGCGCGCATCCTGCAACTGGCCGACATCTACGATGCCCTGACCTCCTGCCGCTCCTACAAAACGGCGTTCTCCCACGAGGAAGCGGTGGCCATGCTCCGAAAAGAAGCCTCAATGAACTGGCGTGACCCCGAACTGGTGTCCGTCTTCGTGGAGCTCATTCGCCAGCCTAACTTCATCGCCAACTCAGCCGCCTTGTTGGCTCCGGATCCGTTCCCGGCTCATCAGCAGGAACGGGAATCGGCCGACCTGCAGAGCATGCGGGAATCACTCGTCCGTATGTCCCGCGAGGTTCTCAAATAGCCTGACTCGGCGCGTCGCCGCTCAGCCCCAGCACTGGTTTACCAGTAAAGCGCACACGTACGCCAGCACGCCCATGTAGGTGAACTGGATAATCGGCCACTTCCAGCCGCCCGTTTCACGCCGGACGACGGCGAGTGTGGACATGCACTGCATCGCAAACGCGAAAAACACCAGCAGGGCCACCGCCCCGCCCAGCGTCAGGTCCTTCTGCAAGGCCTCCTGCAATCCGTGCGAATTCTTGTCGGACTCCATGCCGTAGATGGTGCCCAGAGTGCCGACAATCACTTCGCGCGCGGCCAGCGAGGTGATCAAGCCGATGCCGATCTTCCAGTTGAAGCCCAGGGGCAGGATTGCGGGCTCGATGGCCCGGCCCAGCGTGCCGGCCAGGCTCTGCTCGATGGGCGGCGCCTTGCCGTCCACCAGCGGGACGCTGGCCAAAATCCACAACACCACCGACACGCCCAGAATGACAGTGCCCGCCCGCTTCAGAAAGGCCTTGGCGCGGTCCAGCAGCCGCAACCCGATGGAACGTAGAGTGGGCATGCGATAGGGCGGCATCTCCAGCACGAAAGGCGTCCGTTCGCTGCGCAAAATCGACGATTTCAGCAGTTTTGCCGTGGCCACGGCGGCCACGAACCCGAGCACATACAACCCCAGCATCGCCGCCGCGCGCGTGCCCAGCAGATTCCCGATGAACGGCCGCTCGGGAATGAAGGCGGCGATGATCAGCGTGTAGACCGGCAGGCGCGCCGAACAGGTCATGAAGGGCGCAATCAGGATGGTGGCGATGCGGTCCCGCTTGCTTTCGATGGTCCGCGTGGCCATGATGGCAGGCACGGCGCAGGCGTAGGCCGACAGCAGCGGAATGAAGCTCTTGCCCTGCAGGCCTACCCGCGCCATGGTGCGATCCGCGATCAGCGCGGCGCGCGCCAGGTAGCCGGAATCCTCCAGGATGGCGATAAAGAGGAACAGCAGCAGGATCTGTGGCAGGAAGACGAGCACCGAGCCTACGCCGCTCCACACGCCGTCGATCAGCAGCGACCGCAACATGGTATCCGGCATGGCCGCCCGCAGCAACCCGCCCGTCGCACCGATGGCCCATTCCACGGCGTTCATCAGCGGCTGGGCGCCCGTGAAGATGGTCTGGAAGACAGCCCCCACGACAATCACAAAGACCAACGGGCCCCAGATGGGATGTAGGAACAGACTGTCCAGGCGGCGCGTCCAGACCGGCGGCGCGGGGTGCGTGTAGCCGGCTTCCTTGGAGATCGTGCGCGCCCACTGCCGGCAGGCGGGTAGATCCTGCAGAACCGGCAGTTCCACGGGCTTGGGCACGGCGATGCTGCCGGTGAGGAATCGCGCCACCGCGCTGATGCCTTCGCCGGTGGCTGCGCTGGCCAGGATCACCGGTGCGCCCAACTCATTGGCCAGCGCTTCAATATCCACGTCGCCGCCGCGGCGCCGCATGTCGTCCGCCATGTTCAGGACCACCAGGGTGGGCAGACGCAGGCTGAGAATCGACGCCGCCAGGGGCAGATGGCGGTTCAGATTGGTGGCATCCAGGATCAGGATCACTGCGTCCGGTTTCTTCAAACCGGGCATCTTGCCGTGCAGCACGTTGTAGGAGACGCGCTCGTCGTCGGACCGCGGATTCAGGCTGTAGACGCCGGGCAGGTCCACCAGATCGACGTCGTGGTGTCCAGGCAGGTGGGCCTTGCCCGTGCGATGCTCCACGGTGACGCCCGGGAAATTCGCCACAGTCTGCCGCAACCCCGTCAGGCGGTTGAACAGTGTGGACTTGCCGGCGTTGGGCGGGCCGATGATGGCCACCACGCGGTGCGTTGCCGGCCGGGCGGGCGGAGAGGTGCCGGGCGCCAAAACCGGCTTGCCGCCTGCGTGGCAGTCGCTCATGGCATCAGCAGCCGCGCAGAATCATGTGGCGGGCGGTCTCCTGGCGCAACGCGATCTCGCTGCCGTCCACGCGGAAGACGCGCGGGTCGCCGCCCGGCGCGCTGCGCGCCGCGCTCACGGCGTGTCCCGGCAGAAAGCCCAGCTCCATCAGGCGATGTGCCAGGTCCCCCGGTAGATCGATGCGCTCCAGAAGTCCTTCCTCGTTTTCGACGAGATCGGCCAGCGTGCGGAGGGCTGCGGGCGACACTCCGTCTTTGACACTCAGTTGCATTCTCACTTCAGTATACTCCTGCTGTAACTCATCGGCGCACTAGGCCGGGCCGGTGATGCTAAAATGACATCGGTGCCGGAAACCGATCCCCAACCCAGCTATGCCCGAGTCGAAGTCTGCCGCCTCCTGGGCCTGCGGGAATCCGTGCTCGAGCAGTGGGAAGAGCACGGTTTCGTCACCCCGCTGGCGCGGTATGGATTCCGGGACATGGTTGCGCTGAAGGCCCTGCACCAACTGCGCGCAAGGCGCATCCGGCCCGAGCGGATCCGCCGCATTCTCGACGCTTTGCGGGCGCGCCTGAAAGGCGTGCAGGATCCGTTGCGGGAGTTGAAGATCTTCGTCGACGGGCGGCGGCTCGCCGTGCAAGTGGACGGGCGCAAGATGGAGCCGCTGAGTGGGCAGCTCCTGCTCGATTTCGACCAGGAAGAAATTCGCCGCCTCCTGCAATTCCCTGGCAAACACGCCGGCGCCGCACAGGCCGGTGAGGACGCCCAGCGCGAGCGGGAATCCGCCAAATGGTTCGACCGCGGGGTGGAACTGGAGGCGACGGGCGCGCCACCGGATCAGATCATCGCCGCCTATGACAAGGCGCTGGCGCATCACCCGGAATCAGCCGCCGTCCACGTCAATTTGGGAACCGTCTACTTCCAGTTGAAGCAGTGGCGCAAGGCCGAGGAGCACTACCGGGCCGCCATCCAGCACAAAGCGGACTACGCTTTAGCCTATTTCAATCTGGGCAACCTGGCCGAGGAACTGAACCAGCCCGCCGAGGCGATGGCGAGCTACACGCGGGCGCTGGAACTCGAACCCGATTACGCCGACGCCCACTACAATCTCGCGCTTCTCTACCAGGGCCGCGGCGATTCGCTCAGCGCCTTGCGGCACTGGCGGACCTACCTGAAGCTGGACCCGGCCGGCTACTGGGCCGGCATCGCACGGCGGGAGTTGGCGCGGCTGCGCATGGAGGCCGTCGTGGGTGGAAGCCAGTCCTGATATGATGACTGCGCGATGCCAGGCCCTATCCTTTATGCTCCGAAAACAGAGATCGTGCACGGTCCCGTCAA
>JBBQLF010000125.1:0-9745 GCA_038327695.1 Bryobacterales bacterium | reverse complement strand
CTGCATGGCGTCAGGAAATCTTGAGCCATCGGCAGCGGCCCTGCCGCAGATCCACAGTCCGATGCCAGTAGTCTCACTGCTCGGGATCAATCAGATTTCATCGAGATCAGGAGGTCTGACTTTGCGCTGCTGGCGCGAAAGCACGCTGGTTTGCTTGCGACCATGGACCGGGCGCTGGCTGCGGTCCACGCCGGGACCACACTGATCGAGGAACGTTAGCCGGTATTCGGCTCGGTTCAGCCGCTACTCGTGATCCCGAACGTTCCTGCGCTACGCGGCCATGCCGCATCCGGCATCGCAAAAGCCTCGGCGCCCACGAGAAATGACCCACCTCTGGTCATTTAGAGTTGCCCACGCCGAAAACAGGTTCTGCCACGTGGCGTGGCGCGGGGCTGTCGACATCATCCGCGCCGCTGGCGCGTAAGTCTTTTGTTTCCTGTAACCAGTTTGTGTGGCATTATCATCCGCGGCGATTGCCGCGTGGCGCGGCCAGCCGAAACGCCCTGTGGGGCAGCGGCCTGAGTGGGTCAGTTTTGGCGAGCAGAGGTGGGTCGTTTCTCGCGAGTGCCGAAGGCTACTCGTGAACCCGAACGTTCCTGCGCTACCCGGCCATGCCGCATCCGGCATCGCAAAAGTTCGAAACGCGTCCACGACGGGGGCCACTATATCCTCCGTTGACAACACAGGGGTTAGCTGACGCTATGCCGTGAAGTACTTTGTTTTCAGGTTCGAGTCCTCGTTGGGCGTGAGTGATGGGGAACAATCATGTTGACAATAGGGACTCACCGCGCCTCGGGGATAGGGCACATTTCCACTCCGGATGTTTTTTCCGGTGCGCGCAGCCGCACCTACGCGAGACCTCAACCGGGCTCGTCATTGCTGGCGGCGGCACCGTCGCGGCAGCCCTGCTGCTCGGGTCCTCCGCTTCAGATAGCGCATTCTTACTGTGCCTCGGCCTGGCGCTCCTCGGCGCCACGCTTAAGGTACCCGTGCCCGGTATGACCGGCGCCATCAGTCCCAGCGTCGTCCCTATCCTGTTCGCCATCGGCACAAGAAGCTGGCAGGAGACCGTCCTCATCGCGGCGCTGGCTGGCATCACACAGTGCCTGTGGCGGCCCAGGCGGACGCCCACCGCCCTGCAAGTTCTATTCAACGGCGCCAACCTGGCACTCTCCGCCGGCGTGGCCTACGCCATTGCCCGTCGTGGAGCCGCATCCGCCCCTCTCTCGCTGTTTCTGGTCGCGGCCATCGTCTTTCAGTTGCTGGACACGCTCTCGGCCGCCACCGTTCTCTCGCTGCTGGAAGAGACCCCCTTGCGGGCGCTGTGGCGAAACTGCCATCTCTGGTCCTTCCCCTACATCCTGGCCAGCGGAGGATTCGCGGCCGCCTGGGCCCAAGCCAGCGTGCCGGCCAATCTGTCCGCGGCCGTAATCTGCGCCATCGTGCTCTACCTCATGAGCACCTTCTACCGCGAGATCGTGACGCGGACCTGCCGCGTGGCTTCGCTGGCCTGAGCCAGTTCTTCCTCACAACTGGCGAAGCCTCAAATGCAAGGGCGCCGCGCAAACGGCGCCCTTGTTTGAGGTCCGCCGGATCCAGACGTAAGCGAAGCAATCTTATGGCTTCGCCGGTAAGGCTTTGCCGGGGGGAGGAAAACTCCGCGACGCGTCATCCAGCACGAGAACCCAGTCCAACATCTCGCCAGGATCGGGGGGGATAAACTCCCGTTGGCCCTTGTCCTCGTAGCTGCCGATCCTTGTGGCTTCGCCATTGCGGGGATTGAACCACCACGCCACGACGCGGGCACCGGAGATCTTGTCCATGCGGACGGTGAACGGCCGGCCAACGGGCGCGTACACCATCGCGAAGCTGCCCTCGGAGTCGCGCGTGGCGCTAAAGTGATACCGGCCGGCGCCGGGGACCGAGGTAGGGACACGGTCTGTAACAATGACCGAATCATCCGGGACGCGCGTCAGGAAGGGGCGCGATTCGAGGAGCCGGCGGGCAAATTGCATCTGCCCCGCGCCGGGCTGGTCGATGGCCTGGGACCAAGGCATCAGCGGATTGTTGATCGGGTTGCGGCCTGGTGACCACATCTGCCAAACGGAGTGGTGGCCGTAGGTGTGGCCGCACGCGCCCGAGAAGAGATCCCAGTAGAGCGGGCGGCGCACATCGGAAGCGATGGAGTGACCGAAGTCGGTGGCCCGGAACGAGACCGGGTGATCTTCGTATATCGGCTCACCGTCGATGACCGGCTTGACCGGGGAGCGGCCGTAGTCCAAGGCGGTCTTGTCATAGCGGCCGGTGAACTCGGCAGTGTGGCCGTTCTGGCGCATGTTGAAGTCGAGCCAGTCTTCGGAGTGGAACGGCTCGCTGGAACCGCTCCCGCCGTTGGGGTGAAAGGTGATCAGGTGCGTGCCGCCATCTCCTTTGCGCAGCCCTCGGGCCATCGCCCGGATGATCGCCTGGTGGGCGGCGGTCTCCACTGGACGGTCTCCGCCGACAATCCAGATGATGGCCGCTGTCTTATAGCGACGGCCCAGCCACTCGCCATAGGCCTCGGCATTCTGCGCGTTGAAGACCTCCGGGCCCGCCCCGCCCCGGCGATTCCATTTGTCGCCCCAGGTGGGCAGGAATCCGACATAGAGTCCGAGTGAATTGGCCTTGTTGACGATGAAATCCACGTGGTCCCAGTAGTCGTTCTCCGGACCCGGCCGGACTTCCGGTTGCAAGGGATCGTTGCCCTGGAGCGGGCGGTGGCCGTAAGGGTTCGGGTCATTGAGGCCGTCCAACTCGGCCAGTGCGACCGCCTGGATGACGGTGTAGCCTTTCCTTGCGCGGTTCTCCAGGTAACGCGTGGCATCTTCCCGGTTCAATCGGTGGAGGAGTTCCCAGGCAGTGTCTGCCAGGTAGAAGAAAGGCTGCCCGCGCTCGGTGACGAGAAAGCGGCGGTTAGCGCTGACCTGCAGGCGCGGCAAACCACCGCCGGCCTCGGTCTGCGCATGCAGCAGCGGCATTGCCAATAGCAGGATTGTGGTCCACGATCTCATGGCTGGCTAGTCCTCCCTTGTTTCAGACCTGCGGCGCGGCGGCCGGACGAAGCATCTCGAGGATCGCCGCCGTCAACACATCCCGGCGGAAGACTTTCTTCCAATCCGGAGCGATCAATTCACGGGTGCCCCACTGAATTGCCATTTGCGCCGCATCAGAGAAGGGCGCCTTCTCGGCTCCGAAGCTGATGGCGATGGCGATCTGCGCGTGGCCGGCCATGAAAGCCTCGGCCGCCTCGCGCGGGACACCCGCCTCGATGGCGGCTTCGAGGGAGTCGCGCATCCATCGCGCCGCCGCGGCCACCACCAACTCGGACATGGCGGGTTCGAGAAACGCAAACTGCTCCACGGTCACGCGGTGCGCTTTGACCACCGGAGCAAAGACAGCCCGGCACACCTCAACACCGCGCAGAAACGTCTCTTCGTCGCCTTGCACCAGGCAGACGAGGATATCCTGCGGGGCAGTGCCGCCGAAGTAGTCGGCACGCTGTTCCGCCGTTGGGTGTTCCGTGAAGAACGGCGGGTGGCAGGGGTGCGTGATCATCATCCCGATGCGGTTCGTGTCCGGCAGATCGCTGACATAGGCCGCGGCGGCGTCGAGCATGATGAGCATCGAGCCTGGCTTCATGAGAGGCGCCGCCTCGCGGGCGATGGTGCCGATCACGGCGTCGGGCACAGCCAGGAAGACGAAATCGGCTTCGCTCAGAGCCTCGGCCAGGGAGGCCACGGCAAAGCCCTCCTCGACGAGCGCACGGGCGCGTTCGGGGTGGCTCTCGCACATGAGCACGCCGAGGTCCGGTTGGAGTCCGATCTTTTGAGCGGCGCGAAGGCCCATCTTTCCGCCGGCTCCGATGATGGCCACTTTTGAAGACATAAAAAAGACCCTTTCTGCCGGCTAATCGGGGATCAACCGGCGCAAATACGAAATACTTGACTTCACCCAGGAGGCTTCCAGGGCGATTGCCGCTTCGAGATTCTCTTGTTGCGGTACCCAAAGTTCAAGGATCGCATTGAAGTTCCGTCCGGCCCCGCGAAGCTGTTCCAGGAGCCATGGGATGTCGAGTTGCCCCTGGCCGGCGGGCGCCCCTTCCACCGTGAAGCCCATCATGTGCCAGATGCGCTGGACGCGAAAATCCTTGATGTGCAGACATAGCGTGTGACGGGCCAGGGCGTCCACCACCTCCACCGTGCCTTCCGGGATGGAAAGCGAGTTGACGGTGTCGAGCGTGACGCCCAGCAGGGGAGAGCCGATCTCGTCCAGCACCGCCGACAACACACGCGCCGGGGTGCGCGCATTCTCGATGGCCAGCCGGACGCCGGCGGCGTCGACAATGGGCAGAGCCGCGCGCAATTGCCGCTCCAACTCCGCGGCGGGGCGCGCGGGGCCGTCGTACAGGTCAACCGTCCGCAGCAAGGTCGCCTGCATCCTCGCGCACAGCGCCAGGCCCCCTTGGATTTGCTCCGGGGCAAGACCAGCGATACCAATCTCCACTTCCACCGCCGCGGCACGGGCGCGGGCGGAGAGGGCATCAAGATCCACGCCCAGCAGAGGCAGGTTGGGGCCGAACTGCACCACTCGAATCCCATTCGACACGCAGCGATCGATCAGATCGAATGCCGACATCGGCCCTGCCGGCGGGTGTCCAGGGACGCCGTGCGCCCACATGTAGCAGTAAGTGCCGAGACCCAGCTTCACGCGTTGCCCCCACGGGCGATGATCGTGATGGCGGCCATCAGCAGTACGATGCCGCCGGTCGAATAGGCCCAGGCGGCGCGCGGCGCGTTGCGCCATTCGCCGCTCAATGCGCCGAGCAGATTCGAAGTGATGAGCGCCATCGACATGAAGAGCGGCCAGCCGACGATGCCGCCGAGATCGCCCAGCGCCGTGGCGCCGTGGCCGTAAACAAGAAAGCTCGCAAAGCAGAGCGCCCCCATGGCGATTCCCGCTAACCAATGACTGGCCGGACCGCGAAGTTGCGCACCTGTCTTGTTCTTCCTGAGGAGGAGCAACGCGTAGCCGGCGTTGGTGATGGCACCGGCCGTGAGCGCCAGTGGCCAGATGGCGTTGGAAGCCATGCTCGGCGAAGCGCCGAAGGCGAGCGCCTTGTCCTGAAGCTCGGCGCCAAAGATAAAGGTGAAGTTGAGCATGGGCGAGAAGATGCCGGCCACCACACAGATGAGCAGGGCGGTGCCGAAAGTGGATTTTGGCGCCTGGGCAGCCGGCCCGGCGCTCGCCTGCTCACGCAGCCTGCCGGCACGGGCGCAAAGGAAGATGCCGCAGAGGACAATCAGTGTCCCGAGCATTAAGGCCCGCCCCTGAGAGGTGAACAGCCGCTCGCGGTGCAGCATCAACATCGGGTAAAACGTGCCGATCGGCGCGATGAGCCCCAGAATGAGGCCGTAGCCGACCGCGAGTCCCATCCGGGCCACTCCGATCCCGAACAGGACGCTGCCGATGCCCCAGCCGAAGCCGTAGCCAAGCACGTTGTACCAGGTGCCGGCCGACGCGCCGGCATAAATGTCGAACAGGCGGGGCACGGTCAGAAAGGCCGCGATCCAGGGGATCACGACAAGCCCGGCCAGCGTGTAGACAAGCCAGCTTGCCTCCCAGCTCCAGCGCCGCATGGTCTTCATGGGCGCGACGAAGCTGCCATTGAAGATCCCGCCCACCAGCACTCCGGCGAGTCCGGTCACCAGGTCAGGGGTCATGGTCTTTGTTTCTCCTTGGTTGGCAAAAGGGGGCCGAAGTCAACAGTCGCCACGGCGTACGGCTCCAGCCACAGGCCGCGCGGCAGTTCGACTTGACGCCCGGTGCCGCGAAACTGCGCCGGGCGCAACATGGCGGCTTCTGCATTCTCAGCCGTCATCAGGCGCAAACGCGCCGCGCCCTGCATCTTCACGCTCTGCTTGTGCGGCGACAGGTTGGCCAGCAGCACGCGCGTGCGTCCGCCGCTGCGAATGGCGAGACACTCAACCAGCAGCGGATGGCTCGACACACTGGGGATAACCGCGCCGCCCTGGAAGTCGCCCAGATCCGCCAGCACATGCCAAACCGGAAACACGCTGCCGGGCGTGGACCGGGCATCCGGCATCACGCCGCCCGGCCCCGCAGCCTCGTAGTACGTCACACCCGCCGCGCCACCTTCGGCCAGGTACTTGAAGCTGGCCACCGTCCAGGCCGCGCAGAACAGCGAGGCTTGGCGCGGGTCGGGTTCCGGGCGGGCGGCCGCCCCGGTCGCGACGGGGTTGAACTGCGGCCTCAGTGTGACCGGGGTCGCGTAGATCGGAGCGCGCCCACAGAATCGGCGCGCGCTGTCGATGACATCCCGCTGCGCCGCGCAATTTTCGGCCATCGTCGTATTGTCGTTGGCATGCACTTGCGGGTTGATCGGGAAACAGACACCGTCGAACACGCCTGGCTCCGGCCGGTTGCGATTCAGTTCGGCGAAGTTGCCGCGCGTTCCACCCACCAGCGGCGCGCCCGCCAGCAGTTCGCGAGCCAGCGCCGCCAGCGCCGGCGGTGTAACGGCGTCCTGCGCGCTCAGGACAATCCAGCGGCGCACGTTGAGCGCGAGATCCCGGGAGCGAGCGGCAGCCTGTTCCAACTGTTGCCGCGGTTTCGCGCCCAACACCAGCACCACTTCGAGCGGAACGCCGAGCTCCTGGACGGCCGGATGAGGCGTGTCCAGCGTCACCGCTTCCACACTCAAGTGGGAGAGACGCAGCTCGCGCAGCCGGTCGATCTGGCCTGGAGTCCACTCCTCGCTCTTCGCCGCCACGCCTAACTCCGGCATCGGCTTGGATTCGTTACTGATCGTGATTCCGGCTACCGGACGGCCCTGGCTCGCGGTGGGGCGCGGCGCGCGGCCATGCAGTTGGAACAGCACCCGCTGGCGGATGACGGTACCGGCCGGCACCTCCACTGGGAACGGCAGACTCAGCGGCGTTCCGTAGGTCTTGAATCCGGCATCCGTCCAATTGCGGTGGTCTTCCATCTCAAAGACCTCACCGTCGAATCGAACCTCCGCCCTGCATCCCGGCGCGATCTCGTGCGTGATCGCGCTGACGCCCAGGAACGGCTGGTGCGGAGACACATCCGCCGGGACCGTGTCCACCCGCTTCGTGCCGTCCGTGGTTTCGATCTCGCATCGCTGGCCGGCAAAGCCCTCGACGGGATGGAGCACGCAAAAGCCGATCCGGTTGCGCCGGAACGTGCTCAACGCCTTGCCGTCCATGCTAAAGGTGATGCAGCCGTCGGGCGTGCCGTCAATCCGGGCTTCCCAGCGGAAATCGACCGGACCTTCGCGGTGGTCAGCGGTAAACGCGATGTGAAAGTGATCCCGCCCGGCGTCGATACTGAGCTTCGAAATGCGCGCCGGAACCGTGCCCCAGTTCGCATCGCGCACCGCCATGTAAATTCGCCGTACCGCTTCGCGCCCTCCGCACCTCAGGTAACGCAAGCCACCCTCTGCAAAGACCAGGTCCACGGGCCCCGCGCGCAGAGGTATCACCGTTGGCAGCGGTTCGTCTTTTCCGTAGGGCAGGACTTTGCGCGGCAACATGCGCGGTTACTTCCTGGGGAACACAACGCGGTTGGCGCGTGCCGATTCGTAACAGCCAAACACCAGGCGCACGGTCTTGAGATTATCCTCGCCTGTGGTTTCCGCCATGCTCCGCCCCAGCAGGCCGCCGAGGATATCGGCCTGGCAGGGAACAATGCTGGAGTGGACCACGTCGTAGGCCGGGTCAGCCCATTCATAACGAGGCGGGGGCACGCGGCGGATGTGCGTGCCGCTTTTCGTGGTGACGCGGATCCAGTGATCCAGGGCCAGTTCGGCCGAGCCCTGGCTGCCTTCCACGAAAATAGCGGTTTCGGGAAAGCGGTCGCGTTCCAGGTAGTTTTCCGCGTAGGCCATCTCAACCACCACGCTCATCCCGGATTCCATGCGCAGCAGAATCGTGGCCGCATCTTCGCCGCGAATGCCGGTGTGGACCCGCTGTGTCGCACAATACAGGCTCTCCACCTCCCCGAAGAAAAAGCGCGCTGTGTCCAGCGTGTGGCTGCCCAGGTCAGTGAGAATGAACTCGTTGAGCTCCTTGAGGAACGGCTGGTTGGCAAAGACCGGGAAGCCGGAGATCATGTCGATCCGGGCGCGGAAGGGCTGGCCGATCACGCCGGAATCGAGGACTTGCTTCAGTGCGCGAATCGGCGACTGCCAGCGCCAGTTCTCATTGACGAAGAGCGCCACGCCGGCGTCCCGGCAGGCAGCCACCATGCCCTCGGCTTCCTCCAGTGACATCGCCAGAGGCTTCTGGCAGACCACCGGCAACTTGTGCCTGGCGGCAAGTTGGACCATCTGGGCGTGTGTCTCCACGCCGGTGACGATATCCACAAAGTCGAGTTGCTCGGCGCGCAGCAACTCTTCCGGGTCCTCATAAACACGCGGGATGCCGAAGCGGCTGGCCAGCCATTCCGCCTTCGTCCGCGTCCGGTTGTACACGGCAACGCACTCCACCGCCCCGGTCTCATACCATCCGGGAAGCTGGAACCGAGCCCAGAAGCCCGCTCCGAGCAGGCCGAATCTGAGCTTGCGCGGGGCAACGGTGGAATCGGCGGATTGTGCCATCCCTATAACTCATCACATCAGTTCCTTGATCGTCAAGCTAAATTCGGCTGATTCCGGAAATTTGTTGGGTCTCTGGTATAATCTGTTGAGTTGATGTCAGAGCAGCCGAACAAGGGTAAGAAGTTAGCTGATCAGGTTTTGGACCGCCTGTTCGGGATGATTGAGGCACGCGAAATCGCCCCTGGCGGCCTGCTGCCCAGCGAGCGCCAGTTGATGCTCCGTTTTGAGGTGGGCCGCCCGGCCGTGCGCGAAGCCTTGCAGGCCTTGGCGAACATGGGCCTGGTACAAATCCGGCACGGCGGACGGGCTCGCCTTTTGGAGCTCCAGCCGCGTGACGTTTTCGAACAAATGGACCAGGCCGTCCGGCGCGTGCTGCTGCTGGACCCGGACAATCGGGAATACCTGCGCGAGGCGCGGCTGATGTTTGAATCGGCCATGGTCCGTCTGGCCGCCGCACGCGCCACCGGGGACGAAGCGCGCCTGCTGCGGGAGGCATTGATGGCGCAGCAGGCAGCGGTTGGAGACGCCGCGCAATTCGTCCGCTGCGACATCGCGTTTCACAACGCGATTGCCCGGGTGTCCCACAACCCGATCTTCGTGGCCGTGAGTGCCGCGCTGCTGGAGTGGGCGTTCGCGTTCAGCCCGCGGTTGCTGCGCGCGCCGAACACAGAAGAACTCACGCTGGCCGAGCATGCGGCGATCCTCACGGCGATTGAACTGCGTGATCCGGATGGCGCTGTGTTCGCACTGCGTGCCCACCTCACGCGTTCCGATCCGCGCTATGCGGAGCAGACCCAAGTCGGACTCCAGGGACTACGGCAAACGGAATTGCCGAAGGCCACCGACTAGGCCGCGCACATTCGCCGATTTCGTCAAGGCCGCCCGGATAACCCGAGTGGCGGCGCCACATTCCACCGACTAGGCCGGGCTGTTCGGCGACAATTAGACTCGGCCAAAACGGCAATTACTTGCAGCCGGCTGTCACCAGTGAGAGGTGCCTACTGAGGCGCGCTGCAGTCAGCGCCGGGACTGAAATAGCTTGGGCTGGCATCATGCGGCAAATCCTGG
>JBBQLF010000124.1:0-9752 GCA_038327695.1 Bryobacterales bacterium | reverse complement strand
CGTCCGGCGCATCAATCAGCGCCACCGCACTCCCCGCCTTGATCCCCAGTTTCTTCGCCAGCGGCGTTCCGCAATACCCAGCCATATCAACCCGCCAGCGACAGGTCTTCGATGTCCAGCCGCAGATTCGGAGTGAGCAGCCGCACACCTTCCGGCCATGGCGCCAACTGCTCTGCCATCCCGTCCGGCGCATCAATCAGCGCCACCGCACTCCCCGCCTTGATCCCCAGTTTCTTCGCCAGCGGCGCTCCGCAATACCCAGCCATATCAACGCGCCAGCGACAGGTCTTCAATGTCCAGCCGCAGATTCGGAGTGAAGTACTCGTCGCCGGATTCCACCAGATGGCCCCAGCGCTGATGGAACAGCAGCCGCTCTTCCGCGCTGGTGCCCCGGCGCCGGGTGACCGATTCACGGTGGATGAGGACCGCCCCGCTCTCCAGCACCACACGATAGCCGGCCTCCCTCGCCCGCAGGCAGAAATCCACGTCGTTGTAGTTCACCGGAAACGCCGTATCAAAGCCGCCCAGCCGTTCGAATAACGTTCGCCGCACGGCCATGCAGGCGCCTGTCACCGCGCTGACTTCCCTCGAAAACTCGATCCACGGCCAGTAACTGCTGCGCAGAAGGTGCCGGCCCAGATGACCCACGCCGTCTGACATGCCCAGCACCATGCCCACATGCTGAATCGAGCCCTGCGGATAGTGCAGCCGCGCCCCAGCCACGCCCACGCCCTCTCGGCCCAGCGCGCCACACAGCCGCGTCAGCCAGTCCTCGCTAACCGGTTCCACGTCGTCGTTGAGGAACACCAACAGGTCACTCGACGCCACCCGGGCGGCCGCATTGTTCATGGTGGAGAAATTGAACGGCCCCTCATACGGCACCAGCACGGCATCATGGGAGTCCGCGATCACCTCGATGCGCTCGTTTTCGATCTCAGTGCTCCGATGCTGCGCCACAATCAACCGGTACTCAACACTCCGCGTCTTGTCCCGCAGAGCTTCCAGGCAGCGGGCCAGCAGCGCCGAACTCCGTGTCGGAATGATGATCGAAACCGATTCCTTCGCCCGAAGCGCCGTCTCCACCCGGTAGGAGTTCGGCAGGTCGCCGAGCAGCACGTCGGCCGTCCACCCCCTCCTCCGCACAGCGTCTTCCAGGGCTCGCCGCCCGGCCTCCAGCGCATACGGCTTGGCCGCCTGCCGCAAGGCCGTGGATCCGCCGAGCCGGCGCCAGTGGTACAGAACCCTGGAAATGTGGCCGACCCGCGCGCCGGAATCCACCATCCGCAATACCAGATCGTAGTCCTGGGCTCCATCCATCTGCGGCCGGAACCCGCCCGCCGCCAGAACGCTCGTCCGCCGGGCCACCAGGAGATGCCCCATGTACATGCAGGTCATCAGCAGGTCCGGAGACCAGCCCGGCTTGAAGTTCGGTTGCAGCGGCGTGCCGTCTTCGTCGATGTAGTCCTCGTCTGAATACACGAGATCCAGAAGGCCCCCACCCAACCGCAGGCCGGCGTGCGCCAACGCCGTCGGCTCCAGAACGTCGTCATGATCCAGGAACGCGACGAACTCGCCCTGCGCTACGGCCAGCGCCCGGTTCAGTGCCGCGGAAATGCCATCACCGCCGGAACGCACCACCACCACCCGGGAATCCTCTTTGCCCCGATGGCGCAGGAACGCATCCGCTTCCCGGCCAATCTCCCCGTCAACGCAAACACACAGTTGCCACTTCGTATGCGTCTGAGCCGCCACCGATTCCACTGCCTGCCTGAGCCACTCCGCGCGCGGCGAGCGCGTCGGCAGCAGCACGCTGATCAGCGCCCCGTTGGTGGCAACCTCCCGGAGCGGATCTTCGCGGCGGTGGCGGCTCAGCCAGTCCTCGTAGCTTCGCTCCGCATGGCGGCCACCCAGTAGCCTCGCGTACAGGGGATGCAGCGGGGACCGCAGCAACGCCTGGCCGGTCTTGCGTTGCAGGAGCCGCCCCTGCAACCCCATCGCCCGCAAACCGCGGAACACAATGCTGCGCTCCAGAGCCGCCAACCGGTCATCCAGGTTGCCCATCTCAGCGCGCAGGGCGCGGTTCTCGTTCCGCGCTTCCTTCAGCTCGCGAAGCGCTTCTTCCAACCGTGCCTCTCGCTCGCCTGGCCTTCTATCCGGCATCAGCCTCCGTCATCGCCTCCCGCGCAATCCAGCCGCGTCCGGCTAAGATCGAACTTGTGTTGGGTATCGGCCTCCAGATATTTTACCCATTTAGCCCGGAAATGGCTCACGTCTTCTTCGGCCTGCACCGAGCCGGGCACACTTCGCCCGCCATAGTGACATAACTCGCTGTATGGAGTATAGACGATCCGGTACCCTCGCTCAATCAACTGGAAGCAGTAATCCACGTCGCTATAGGCGGCCCCATACTGCTCGTCAAACCCGCCCATCTCCTCAAACACACTCATTCGAGTGGCCAGGCAGGCACTCGTCACCGCCCGGCAGTTCCGCACAGCGTGCCCCCGCGGGCCGCAGTAAATTGGCGAAGTCCCGCCCGCTTGCGGCAGGCGCCCCGCCGGGCCGGCCAACTGGCCGCTGCCCGCCCCGATCCACGGCTGCCGAGCATTCGCCAGAAGCGTCTCCGGCCCCGCCGAGCCGGCCAACTGGCCGCTGCCCGCCCCAATCCAAGGCTGCTGGGCATTTGCCAGAAGCGTCTCCGGCTCTTCCGGGCCGGCCAACTGGCCGCTGCCCGCCCCAAGCCAAGGCTGCTGGGCATTTGCCAGAAGCGTCTCCGGCACTTCCGAGCCGGCCAACTTTCCGCCGGCCGCCCCAACCCACGGCTGCTGGGCATTCGCCAGAAGCGCCTCCGGCCCCGCCGGGCCGGCCAACTGGCCGCCGGCCGCTCCAACCCACGGCTGCTGCGCATACTCCAACAGCGCCTCCAACCACTCCGGGCTGACTACCTCCATCTGGTCGCTCAACAGCACGACCAGCTCCGTCCTGGCCTGCCGGAGGCTCCAGTTGATGCGGTGTGCCTCATTGTCGGGCCTTCGCAGCCCCGAATAGTCTTCCACCCTGCAACCCATATCGCGCAGAGCCTGCCCTACCTCGCCCCGGATCCTGCCATCATGCGTCACGAGGATCTCGTAGTTGGGGTAGGCCGTCCTGGCAACAATGCTTCGCACCAGGTTTTCTACAGGAACCTGCCCGGGCGTCGCTTCCTCACCGTCCGCCACGATCACCAGCGTCACTCTCGGCTTTCCGCAGATCTCGTACTTCACCCGGAACAGGCCAGGCGCCAGCCCTGGCTCCACGCTCGCCGCCAATCCCTCACGGCCAATGAAATCGGCCAACGCCCTTCGGCCCGCTTCCGGCGCCACCGCTGGCACGCCCGGGTCTTCGCGCCGGTGGTAGACCACCTTGGCGACATGACCCACACGGTTAGTCCGCCCAGTCAGGCGAAGCACCAGGTCATAATCGTGAGCGCCGTCCATCTCCGGCCGGAAGCCCCCCAAGTCCCAGAACAGCCGCTTCCGGACCACCAGCAGGCGCCGCAGGTACATCTCTGATTGCAGGTACTCCGGACTCCAGTCCGGCTTGTGGCAGGGGTCTACATGCCGGCCCGCTTCGTCGATCCGGTCTTCGTCGGAGTACAACACATCCAGGTCCGGCTGGCGCCCGGCAGCGCGGGCGACGCAGAGCAGTGCATCCGGCGCCAGTTCGTCGCTCTGGTCCAGCAGGGCCAGCCATTCCCCGGTGGCGAACTCCGCGGCGCGATTGGAGGCCGCCGCGATCCCCCGATGTTCGTCCGCCCGAATCACCTTGATCCGCGGATCGGCGCCCTGGTAGGCGGCCAGCGCGGCCCGCGTCTCCGCCCGGGTCGATCCGTCATCGCTTAAGCAAAGCTCCCAGTAGGGGTACCACTGCGCCCGGACCGAATCCACACACCGGCGCAGCCACTCCGCGTTCCCATCCCGGACGGGCGTGATTACGCTGATACGGGGCCGCACCCGCAGCCCGCGGACCTCAGTGCGCACGTCGCCTCGTGTGCCCTCCGGCAGAAATCGCCCTCTCGGCTCCGGATGCCGCGCCACCGGCTGGTCGATCTCCTCCATCCGGGTCCGGATCAGCCGCCCGACGGCCTCCGCGCTGAACCGGGAACGGATGGTTCGCGCCGCTTCCGCCCCACGCCGCCGCCGCTCTGCCGGGTCCTCCAGGGCCCGGCGCATCTGCCGCGCCAAGTCGTGCGGGTCCACTTCCGCCCACACGCTCCCTTTCAGGTAGGGCCCTGTGGACTCTTCGATCTCCACCAGCCGGCAGGCCGCCGGATAGCTGTTGCTCTCGTCCATGAACTCCGTGTTTCCGCTGTAGTTGGTGCCCACCACGGCGTTGCCGAAGTACATGGTCTCCGCCATGTTCAGGCCGAAACCCTCGCTGCGGTGCGGAGAGACGAAACAGTCGGTCACCTTATGGAGCGAATGGATCTGGGCGTCGGTCCACACCTCTTCTACCAGGCGGATGTTGCCGGCGGCCGCTTGCCGCCGCAGCCGCTCCAGGCGCTCCGGGTTGTACTTCCCGTTGAAGCACTTCAGAAGTAGGAGGACATCCCGCGAATCACCGAATTCCGCCCGGAATGCCTCCAGCAGCGCCAGGGGATTCTTGCGCTCAAATCCGCTGGACACATCAAAGACGTAACTGAACAGGAAGACCCCCTCGGGAAGCCCCAAGTCCGCGCGGCTCAGGGTGGCGGCCCGGTCCAGGTCGTTCACTGTGTTCGGGATCACGTGCACGGGCAGCGGTGTGGCCGCCTGATAGGCGGCGCGGGCAAACTCGCTCACCGTCCAGATCTCGTCCACCAGGCGCAGATTTCCGGCGAAGTCGCCCCGCAGCGACGGCAACTCCCAGGCGCAATGGGCGATGTTGTAGCGGCCCGTCAGGAGGCGTTGGCCGTACGTGCGGACAAACAGCGGCAGGACGTCTGCATTCTGGAGCAACAGGTTGGTGCGATACCGTCCGCGCCGCACGCCGGCGCTCGCACTCGCGGCGCTCTCCCAGTTCGGCAGATCCAGGTACTCACCCGCCAGCCCGCTAGCCTCGGCCGACATCTTCAGGCCGCGAGCGCCCGCCCCCAGTCCGCTGACCGTCGAGAAGAAACCGTAGACGTTCAGCCCCGCCTCGCCCTCCGCGCGGCCGCGCGGCTCAACCACCAAAGGCGCGCCGCCCGCCCGGCCCTCCCGGCGCCCGTGTTTCATCCAATGGAGGAAGCCGGGATTCAGATCGCGGCCCGCCGCTGCCGCCAACACGTCGGGATTGAAATAGAGGTAGGCGTCTTCGTCAAACGAACGCCACAGTGAGCTGATGCCGCTGCCCCACCGCGCCAGGAGCCCGGGTTCGCTCCCTGGCGGCAAGGCACTGGGCGCGCGTGGCGCCAGCGGCGCATTCTGAAACCAGCGGGCCCGCACCTCGGCCTGCCCGCCGCGGCTCCGGACGGCCTCCTCTACACGCTCCAGCGCAGCCGACATCTGGCCGACTTGCCCTTGCAGCGCCCGGATCGCCGGTACGGCGGCACCGCTCCCTGCGCCCCCCTGGCACTTCGGCGTCTTCGGTTCGGTTCCAGCCGGATTCATCGCAATGGAACCAGTGTACCGCCCCTGCGCTGGTGGAAATGCGCTATCCTGCAAGTACTGGTATTCCAACTGCGTTCAGCCAGGAATGCCCTCCGGAAACAACACTATGTGGACAGGCGACTATGCGTATCTTCTCCGCCAGCTCATTCTGAAGGATTTCAAAATCCGCTACCGGAACATGTCTTTGGGCATATTCTGGTCCCTACTCAACCCGCTGGTGATGATGACGATCTACGCCTATGTGTTTACGCGGATTTTCACAAATCCAATCCCTCATTTCCCCGTTCACCTTCTCAGCGCTATCATTACTTTCAATTTCTTCTCCGGCGCCTGGCAGTCCTCCACAACCTCAATCATAGACAACTCCGGATTAATCAAAAGGAATCCGGTCAGGCGCGAAGTGGTGCCGATCTCCGCGATCCTCTCCAACGTGCCCCATTTGCTCATCCAGATGTGTCTACTCGTGGGCCTCGTCTATTTTGCCGGGTTGGGAGTCAACCGGCAGTGGCTCTGGCTGCCCATCGTGTGGGGGCTGGAACTGATCTGCCTGATTGGATTGGGGCTTGCCTCGTCGGCCCTGTATGTGTTCGTCCGCGATGTCCGCTACGTTGTCGAGTCCAGTCTGCTCGTCCTGTTCTGGATCGTGCCCATCATTTACTCGTTTGAGATGGTGCCTGAATCGATGCGCAACCTTTATCAATACAACCCGCTGGCTGCGCTGATACTGGCTACCCACGACATTGTTTTGAAAGCGAAGGCGCCGTCTGCCGCGTTGCTGATTAAGCTGACGTTGGTCGCCATATTGTCGATGCTGCTCGGCACCGAGATCTTCAGGCGGGCACAGCGAAGATTCTACGAGTATCTCTAGCCATGAGCATTATCTCCGTCAAAGGCGTCTCCAAGGTATTTCGCCAGCGAAACTCGAAAGCGCTGCTGAAAGACCATGTCCGGGAGTTGGTCACCAAACCTTCACAGGGCGGGTTCTATGCTCTTCGCGACGTGTCTTTCGAGATTTCTAAGCAGGAGAGCGTAGCCGTAATCGGCGCCAACGGCGCTGGCAAGAGCACGTTGCTCGCTCTGGTTTGCGGCTTGGCGGAACCGGACGAGGGCTCCATCCACGTCGGTGGCTCCCTGGCGCCTCTTCTGGAGTTGGGTTCCGGCTTTCACCCGGACCTGACAGGCCGCGAGAACCTCTCCATCAATGCCGCGCTGCTGGGGATGAATGAAGCGCAGGTGAACGAGCGCTTTGAGTCGATCCTGGAATTCAGTGAACTCGGCAGATTCATCGACGAGCCGTTGCGCGCCTATTCGGCGGGCATGGTGTTGCGGCTGGCGTTCGCGGTGGCCACGCACTGCGATCCGGGCATCCTGATCATAGACGAAGTATTGGGAGTGGGTGACTCCAACTTCCAGAACAAGTGCCATCAACGGATCGAGCAGCTTCGGGCGGATGGCAACACCTTTCTGGTGGTGTCCCACAGCACGGACACCGTCCAGAAGTTCTGCGATAGGGCTATCTGGTTGCACCACGGCGTCATGGTCGCCGACGGACCGGTCGCCACGGTTGTGGACGGGTACAACCAGTTCATGACCGATCCGGCTCAACCTCTGCCGGAGGGCTTCACTTCGCGAATGGTTCCTCCCGTTCAGCAGCTGGGGCACTCGACGCCCACCGGAGCCCAGTCGAAGGGCTCGAAGCCAAAGAGCCGGTCAGGACATTGAGGAAGTAGCCGGCCCAGCCCCGGCAGCCATTGGCTTTGGCTGGTTCATCCAACTCGGGGTATACTATGAAGCGGAGGTGAGTCTTCTCGAGTAGAAGCTCAGCTAAGCACTCCGCGGTTTCACCGCTCGTCTGGCTCAACAAGGCGAGTGCCCTCCTGCTTGCGCGCCTTTTTCCCGATGATTGCTATCTCTGCCACGAGCCGCTGACCTCTTTTCCGGCTGTACCCGTGTGCGAGGCGTGCATCGCCGGGCTGGCGCCGTTGCGGCCGGAGTACTTCTGCCTGCAGTGCCGCACACCGTTTCTCAATGCCAGTCCACTGAACGCGCAGGGACTGTGCGGCCTCTGTGCGGCCGGGTTGATCCGTTTCGATGCCGCCTATTCCTACGGCGGCTACGAAGGCAACCTGCGCACTCTGCTGCACCTTTATAAGTACCAGCGGATGCGGCCGCTGTCGGTGCCTCTGGGCCGGCTGATGATGCGGGCGCTGCCGCGTGATGAGCGCATCGATGCCATCGTCCCGATGCCCCTCCACTGGCGCCGCTGGCTCAGTCGCGGTTTCAACCAGAGCGACTTGCTGGCCCGCGAGGTGGGCGCACGTTCCGGCCTGCCGGTGGAGGACCTGCTGCGCCGCACGCGGAATACCAAGGTGCAGGCCGGCCTCAGCGGCCGCGAACGCCGGCAGAATGTCAAGGACTCCTTCGCCCTACCCGATCCATCCCGCGCCAAAGACCGCTGTCTCCTCCTGGTGGACGACGTGCTCACCACTGGCGCCACGCTCAACGCCGCGTCCGGCGCCCTCAAACAGGCCGGCGCCCGCCGGATCGCCATCCTCACGTTGGCGCGTCCGGACCGCCGCAGCGACAACTCTCCCAGAGGAGCCACCGCCGAATGATTGCGACCCACGATCGCCTGCACAGGCCCGTCCTCGTCCTGAACGCCAGCTACGAACCCATCAACATCTGTGCCGCGCGGCGCGCCCTGGTGCTCATTCTGAAGGGTGTGGCGCTGGCTGAGGAGCACACCCAAAGCCACTTTCACGCCCAGCGCGCCAACATTCCCATGCCCAGCGTCATTCGCCTGCTCGAATACCGGCGGATTCCCCACCAGACGCGGGCATTGTCGCGTAAGAACATCATGATGCGCGACCGCTTCACGTGCCAGTACTGCCACAAGGTCTTCAACAGCGGTGATCTGACGCTGGATCACGTCATCCCGCGGTCCCGCGGCGGCGAAACGACGTGGGAGAACCTGGTGGCGTGCTGCCATTGCTGCAACAACCGGAAAGGCAACCGCACGCCGGAGGAAGCCAACCTGCGGCTCCTGCACGCGCCGAAGCCGTTCAATCTACACACAGGGCGCCATCTGATGCGGCTGCTCGCCAAGAGCGACGAGCAGTGGAAGAAGTACCTGTTCTACTAGCGGCCGCACGCCGGCAGGCCCGCCGCTGAGCGATCTCAGTAGTAGGAACTGCAACCGGTCCGGGTGGTGTTGCGAGGCGCGCTTCTTGATGGCGCTGATCCGCAGGGCCTTCGCCTGGGGGCAGAACACAGTTGGCGCGACCTTGTACTCGGCCAGGAAGACAGGCTTGTTGAGGCGCAGGAAGTCAGTGAAGAAGCCGCTCTCCTTGTATTGGACGCACTGCTCGCTCACGGCAAAGTCAAAAGTCTCGTAAATCCTCGGATCATGGGCCTGATTGATATTCGGCGCCTGAGGTAGGACTCGAACCTGCAACCCTTCCGTTAACAGCCCGAGACGCTCACCGCCTGCCACCCCCGTACGAACGGCTCAGCCTGTCGTTCACGTGGCTCGCGGCGCCTGACTGTGGCTTCGGGAGGCATAGCGCAGATGCGTATCTCGGCGCATGCGTTCACCCGTCCCGGACACTTCCCCGCCAGCCAGCGTATATAGTTCACGTAACCATTCACCGGACAGCGCGTCGATCGCAAGGGGGAGATCGTTGTGGGTGTCGAACAGGTCACGACCGTGCGAGACCGCCGGAAGATTCGAAAGATTCGTGCAAGCGTCGTTCCGGACGACGGCTTGGAATCCGCCCGCTCATCTGCTTGCGCGGCGACCGCGCTGGAGCGGCTGTTTCTTCCGGAACTTCTCGACCTCGACGATCTCGCTGGGGCCATTCGCATGCTCCTGGCGCCCGGCGCCAACACCGGCGCCGGCCAGAAAGTCCCCTCGCCAGTCCACTCCGACGCCCACTTGCTTCCCGGGTGCCCCCGAGTGAGCTATGTGGTGGAGGCGAACGAAGTACCCTGATGGCCGTAGCCGTTTACGTCCGAGTTAGCCCGACTTTCGCAGTTCGGGCTTGCGCGCCAGCTAAGTGCCGAACAATCAGTCCCAGCATCGGAAAGGTCTTCACCCACAAAACGCCATCAACCGGCAGCGTTGGCTTGGGCTGGAGGAGTCTCCCG
>JBBQLF010000123.1:0-9791 GCA_038327695.1 Bryobacterales bacterium | reverse complement strand
GGCGCGTATTCGTTGGCGTGTTGGCCCGGTTGGTACATGTGCCAGTAGGCGCCACTGTCGATCGCCAGCCCGCCGCGGTGGTAGATGAGAAACTGCCCCTTGTCGAAATGCTGGTGGTCCGTGTAGTGATCCCCGGCCACGATGGTGATCATCGTGCTGCCGGGAGTCCATCCGCTGCGCAGCATGAACTGCTCATAGGTCCCGGCCCCCAGACGCTGGAAGCGCGGCAGTGTGGTGTAGGAAGGCTCCAGTGGGGCGCGCGGATCGAAGAAGATCCGCATGCCCCAGCCGAACTCCGGCTGCACCGCCTTCGGCCCGTAGGCGTCCAGCAGGGCTCGGGAAAACGAACGGAGACGGGCGCTTTCCGCGCCGTCGTCCGCGCCGGCAGCGAGCATCTCCACGGTCAGCGGCACTGTGAGCGCGGCCACAGCCCGTGAGGCCAGCGTATCGCCGGTGCGTTCGAAGGTCATGTCCGGCCGCGTACATGCGATCAGGAAGCGGCCCGCCTTGGCAATGAAGTGGCCATGCTTGTTCCGAATCTCTGGAAAGTAGTCGGTTCCGGAGGCGCTGCGATAGGCGTGCAGCGTGAGGATCAGCGTGCGCAGCGTCTCGTGGAACGTGTAGTGGCTGCCTTCGCCCCACGCGCCTTCCCGGGCATTCCAGGTGTCGAGAACCATGCCGGGCCCCTCCAGGAAGCGGTGGGCCAACGCCAGATACTCTTGTGCCTTGGCCTCGTACGGCTCACCCTCCCCGCTGAGGACCAACCCGCACACGGCCACGGTATTCAGCGCCATATAGGTGTAGTTGTGATTGATGTCCGGCTGGCCTTGCAGCAGAAAATCGCGCGAACTATCGGCCGTTGTGATGATGTTCGCCAGGGCCGCGGCCCGGTCGGCGGGCGTCAAGCCGTGGTAGACCCAATCGAAGGCGATCGCCATTTCCGCGCCCGCGAGGAATCCTCCCACGTCGTTCTTCTTGTAGGAGTACGTTTGCGTGGTGATCAGATCACGGACGAACGCCAACTCCCCGGCGGACTCGCTCTCCAGATACCGGGCCGCATGTTCCACCGCCGCGGCCGCGCCCCGGCTGGTGACTGGTTGGCGCCAGCGGGAATAGGCGCTGTCACTCAACCGTTCACGCAACTGGCTGACGGTGACACCGGCGCCGGTGGTGGCCGAATCACTCCGGACGTAGATCCGCGGATGGAGCGCGGAGACTGCCGCGGATGCGGGCAAGACCGCGGCAACGAGCACAAGGAGACTAGCCTTCATGGCAAACCCGCTGGCTGACTTGCGATAGAGTGGCACCGGCGCATCTCTCCTGGCTGCCGGAGCCGCTGCTGGACCGGCACTGGGCAACAACCGTTCGCAGAACTGGCTGACGGTAAGGCCGGCGCCGGTGGTGGCCGAATCGCTCCGGACGTAGATCCGCGGACGCGGGCAGGACCGCGGCAACGAGCACAAGGAAACGAGCCTTCCTGGCAAACCCGCTGGCTGACTTGCGATAGAGTGGCACCTATGCAACCTATCAAATCGGGAAGACGGGATTTTCTCCTGGCCGCCGGAGTGGCCGCCGGAGCCGCCGCTGGACCGGCATTCGGCAACCAGGTCACTGGCGCCAATGACCGCATTTCAGTGGCCTTCGTGGGCGTCGGCCTGATGGGCACAGAGAATCTCAAGGCGGCCATGGATCAGCCCGGAGTGAACGTCGCCGCCGTGTGTGACGTCTATCAGCCGCACCTGGAGCGCGCGGCGGCGGTGGCTCGGAGGAAGGGGCACCAGCCCAAGGAGGTCCGCGACTTTCGCGAGGTACTGGCCGGCAAATCCATCGACGCGGTGTGCATCTCCACGCCCGATCACTGGCACCCGTATCTCACCGTCGAGGCCTGCAAGGCCGGCAAGGACGTCTATGTCGAGAAGCCTGCCTGCGTCGCGCTGGCGGATGGATTCACCATGGTGGAGGCCGCCCGCAAGTACAGCCGCGTGGTTCAGGCCGGCACCTGGCAGCGCTCCGGCGCGCACTTTCAGAAGGCATGCGAGTTGGTGCGCAACGGCACGCTCGGCAAGGTCACGTTTTGCCGGACCTGGATCTACAGCAACCAACCCCGGCAGGGCATCGGCAACCCGCCTGACAGCGCGCCCCCGCGCGGCCTCGATTGGGACCTCTGGCTGGGTCCAGCGCCGGCCCGTTCCTTCAACCCCAACCGATTCGGCGTCTATCCGGACGCCTACTCCTACTTCCGTTTCTTCTGGGACTACGCCGGCGGCCAGTTGACCGATTCCGGCGTTCACATGCTCGACATCGTGCACATGGCCTTGGGGGAAGCCATGCCGCTCAGTGTGGCGGCGCTCGGGGGCAAGTACTGGTTCCAGGACGACACCGAGACGCCAGACACCATGCAGGTTTCCCTGGAGTACCCCGGCGTGCTGGCCTCCTGGGAACATCGCTCCAACAATACTGAGGCCACGAAGAGCCGGCTGATGGGCGTGACCTTCCACGGCACGCGCGGCACGCTCTACGTGGACAGGGCGCTGTACCGCCTCACGCCGGAGCAGGGTTCGGATCTGGCCCCGCAGGAGATGAAGCGAGTCACCGATCCGCACCCGTTGCACTGGGCCAATTTCCTGGATTGCGTACGCACCCGCAAGCGGCCGAACAGCGACATCGAAACGTGCGCGCGCACGTCGGCGGCCTGCATCCTCGGCAACCTCTCGCTTCGCGCAAAGATGCGCCTGGATTGGGACGAGCAGAGCCGGACTACGAAGCAAGCGGAAGCACGGCCGTGGCTCACTCGCGCGGGCCGCGGCCAGTGGGATCTCAAAGTCTAGCGGGCGTCTCCCGGGTGCCTGGCGCCCTTGACGTGCCGGCCGGGGCCCGCCGGAGCGCGGCGCGAGGTCCGCGCCGTCTTAGGGCCAGTCATGAAACAACCACTCCAACCGTTTGCTCACGCGCGGCTCAGAACCCGATTCCGAGCCGCGCGCCTGAGAGCAGGCGGGCGTGCCGAGCTGGCAAGGTTATTCCGTGACGAGTCCTTACGTAACTGGCCGCCGAGGTAGACTTGGCGGGCGGGCGGTGGCAAAACGAGGACGCCGCCCCCGAAACCAAGACGCTCGCCGACGCGTTCGAGTGACTTCAGCACACGCCGGTCTTGCGCTGATCCAGAGGACGGCAAATCCAATTTCGGGCAGCCTGCTAGAAGAGGAGCTTGGCTCCTAGCTGGATTTTGCGGGAGCCGCTGATGACGGAGTCGCGGATGCGGCCGTAGGTGGTGGAGCTGAGGGTGGCCGTGGGGGCGCCGAAGGTGGGCGTGTTGGTCATGTTGATGGCGTCGCCGCGGAGTTCCAGGGAGAAGCGCTCAGTGATCATGGTGCGCTTGAGGAAGGAGGCGTCCATGTTGAAGGAGCCGGGGCCGCGGAGGAAGTTGCGGCCGGTGTTGCCGAGTTCACCCATGGCGGGCGTGGTGAACTTCGAGATCTGATCGGCGGTCAGGTACCATTTGACGCCGCCGGGGCCGTCGTTGACGTTGCCCATGGTGGCCGAGCAGCCGGTGCAGTTGGCGAAGGACTGGACGACGTTGTTGAAGGTGTAGAAGCCGGAGTAGGCGGAAAACGGGCGGCCGGACTGGAAGGTGCCGGTGCCGGCGATCTGCCAGCCGCCGGCCAGGCGCTGGGCGAGACCGCCAGCCTGGCTGAGGTAACGCTTGCCGCGGCCGAAGGGGAGCTCATAGACCCAATAGGTCTGGGCGACGTGCTTGCGGTCAAAATCGCTGAGGCCGTAGTTGAGGTTGCGGTTCTTGATATCGAAGGGGGTGGAGCCGGCGGACTGGTTGTTCGCTCCGGAGGCGACCGTGAAGGCGGGGTCGAAGGAGCGGGAGTCCAGTGAGCGGCCATAGGTGTAGCTGAACTGGAACTCGAGGCCGGCGGTCATGCGGCGGTGGAGTTGGGTTTGGAGCGCGTTGTAACTGGACCAGTCGTTGGCGTCCACCACGAACATGCCGTTGGCGAACTGCGGATAGGCGATGAAGAAGTAGGGCGAGAGGCCGGCTGCTTCGGGCTGGCCTTTACCGGAGACGGAGCGGCGGGAGAGGTCCTGGGCAATGAAGGCGGCGTTGTTGTTGCGCAGGTCGACGGTGTAGATGCGGCGCAGGGCGGCAGAGCCGGTTTCGGTAGCGTTCTTGCGGGCGTCCACGCTCATGAGCTGGTTGATGAGCGGGCTTTCGCCGCCGCCGTTGACCGTCTTCACAGCATCCAGGAAGCCGTTGGTGCGGATCTCGGCCTGGTTGGCGTTGAAGCCGCCGAAGAGGTTGTAGGCGCGGCGGCCGATGTAGTTGATCTCCAGGAAGGAGTTGCGCATGAGTTCGCGCTGGATGGAGAAGCCCCATTGATGGGTGGTGGGCATCTGGAAGTTGGGGTCGGCCACGGTGATGTTGCGGGTGGAGAAGGCGGCCGGCTGGGCGAGAGCAGAGGGCTTGCCGGTGGGCGGATTCAGGACAGGGAGGTTGGTGAGGCGGCCACCGTTCTGGCCGAAGGTGCTGTTCTGATCGCCGAGGACGATGCCGGGCAGGTTCTGGAAGACCGTGGAGCTGAAGACGAAGCTATTGATGCGATCGTAGGCGATGCGGTAGTTGCCGCGGATGGAGGTTTTGCCGGTGGAGAAGGGATCCCAGGCGAAGCCGACAGACGGGCCCCAGTTGCCGATGGCGTCGCGGTAGAGGCCGCCGGGGATCCACTTGAGAGTATTGGACGGGCCGGATCCGGCGGCCACAGGCTGGTCTGGACGGCGGATGCGGCCTTCGGAGTTGGTGGGGGCCATCTTGAGTTCGAGGCGGAGGCCGGCGTCCACGGTGAAATTGCGGCGGACCTTCCAGGTGTCCTGGATGTAGAGGTCGTGCTCGTTGAATTTGGTGGTGAAGTCGTACAGGCCGGCGGCATAGGCGTCGGCGGTGGAGGTGAAGCCGCGGTTGGTGTTGCCGACGCGTCCGAGCAGGAAGTTGATGGAGGATTCGAGCGGGTTGCGGTCATTGGCCTGGTTGATGTCGGCCGGCAGGTTAAACTTGGCAGCGTCGACGGTATTGACGGTGCGGGAGAAATCCACGTTCTGGGCGGCGTTGAAGCCGCCGAGGGAGCCGCGGGTGTCCTGGTGGCTGCCGAAGCGGAGGTTGGCGCCGAACTTGATGCTGTGGGCGCCCTTGAACCAGGCGAAGTTGTCGACCAGTTGCCAGGTCTTCAGGCGGCGGAGGTTGCCGACGTCGTAGTTCTCAGGCAGAGTGACGGGACCGGCCAGGGAGAGCTTGGTGATGTCGCCGGAGGTGTTCTGGAAGTCAAAGGCGAACTGATTCAGGCCGAAGACGAGTTCATTGGTGGTAGTGGTGGTGGGGGCGCTGCGCCAGTTGAAGGCGTAGTTTTTGGGGTTGCGCTTGGTGTTTTCCGGGCAAGGCAGGCCTGGGAAGAAGGGCGAGCCGCCGTTGCCGCGATCGCAATTGGTGTTCTGGTTGCCGAAGGAGATGCGGGCGAAGACGGTGTTGCTGGGGTTGATGATGTAGTCGAACTTCATCGTCACGTCGTGCTGCTTTTCGAACTGGAGGGCGGTGAAGTTGAGCAGCGCGGTGTTGAGGCCGTCGCCGCCGGTGAAGTTGTTGGGCAGGGGGGAGGCGTCGATGAGGCGCTTGATGGTGGGGTTGATGCCGATGCGATCAGGGTCATTGGCGGCGACGTTGTAGGTGCCGATGTTGACGCCGGGCATGACATTGCCCGCGGCGTCCACGCTGGCGCCGGTGACGCCGGAGGGGAAGTTGCGGCCGCCCTTGACGTAGCGCCAGTTGCCGGCCTTGGCGGTGGCGGTGTAGACGGTGCGGCTGGTGAGGCTGGATTCGCGGGCATTGAGGAACTGGACGTTGCCGTAGTAGAAGAGCTTGTTCTTGATGATGGAACCGCCGATGGAGCCGCCGGGGATGTTCTGGACGAACTGGCGCTTGCCGAGGCCGTTGAGGTTGTTCTCCCACTCGTTGGCGTTGAGGCGGGGCGTGCGGTAGAACCAGAAGCCGGAGCCGTGGATCTCATTGGTGCCGCTTTTGGTGATCATGGCGACCTGGCCGCCGGAGTTGCGGCCGTACTCGGCGGTGGCATTGCCGGTGAGGACCTTGAACTCGGCGAGGGCGTCGGGGTTCATGCGGATGGGGGCGAAGTTGGAGCCGCCGGCCGACGTTTCATTGGCGTCGATGCCATCGACGGTGAAGTTCCAGGCGCGGTCGCGAGCGCCGTTGACGTGGGTGCCGCCGCCGGTGTTGGCGCCGCTGACGACGCCGGGCTGGCGGGCGACGAGGTCGAGCGGGTTGCGGCCGCGGGTGCCGACGATGGGGAGATCCTTGATGACGTTCTCGCTGAAGACGTTGCCGTAGTTGCCGGAGGTGGAGGTCTGGACGACTTCAGCCTGAGCGGCGACTTCGACGACCTCGGCGAGGGAGCCGAGTTCCAGGGCCACATTGATGGTGGTGGGCTGGCCGATGGAGACGCGGTTGCCGCGGGAGGAGAATTTGCGGAAGCCGGTGGCTTCGACGGTGAGGGTGTAGAGGCCGCTCTGGAGGGCTTCGAAGAAGTAGGTACCGTTTTCGGCGGACTTGTTGGTGAAGGTGGCGTTGGTGCCCTCGCTGACGAGTTTGACGGTGGCGCCGACGACGGCCGCGCCGGAGGGATCGGAGACAGTGCCGATGGCTCGTGAGGTGGTGCCCTGGCCGGAGGCCAGTGCGGCAGCGATGAGGACCCCAGTGAGAAGCGAAAGCGCCCGGTGTTGCATATGGATGTCAGGGTAGCAGACATCCGGCGGATTTAGAAGTGCAAATCGGGGCTGAAGCGGGAGGAGAGCACGGCGGAGAAGTCGTCGAGGATCGACTTTTCCTTGGAAGAGAAGCGTTTGCGGAGGGCGGGGCTTTGGAGATGTGTGGCGCGTCTTTCCGGGGTCATGTCGCGCAGGGCGTCCATTTCGTCGCGCAAGGCGTCGCGGCGTTCGGGCGGGAGGGCGTTCATGGCGCGATAGACGCGCCGGGCCTGATCCTGCTGATCGGAGGGGAGTTTCTGGAACGCCTCGTAGCGGCGTTGGAGGGCGTCGCGTTCGGCCGGGGACAGGGTGTCGAGCTCGCGGAGGCGCTGTTCGGTCTGCTGGCGGCGTCCGGGCGGGAGGGCCTGGAGCGCCTGGCGGCGCTGCTCAGGCGGGAGCTGGCGGAACTTCTCGATGCCTTTGGGCGGAACGCGGCGGCGTGGCTGGGCGAACAGGGCCGGGGCGATGGCGAGGAGGAGAAGGAGAACCTGGAGGAGGGCTCTCATCGGACGTCCAGATGGAGTTGCTGGAGCATGTCGAGGTCTTCCAGGGTGCGCTCCATCTGTTCGGCTGCCACGGTTTCCTGAGGGAGCGGAGGATCGGGTGGCGCCGGGTAGGCGATGAGCCAAAGGGCGAAGATGGCGGCAGCGGGGAGGGCTGGCTTCCAGGCGATGGCGGCATACCAGTGAGCGGCGCGGCCGGCCCATTCGGGCTGGTTCTCGTCGCGGATGCGCTGGTAGAGGGAGGCGTCGAAATTGGGGGAGACGGGGGTGCGGTTCCAATCGTCCAAGGCGTCCCAGACGAGTTGCTGGGACTCCAGAAAGCTGTGGCATTCGGGACAGACGGCGATGTGGCGCTGGAGGATGGCGGTGCGGGCGGGGTCGAGCGAGCGGGCGCAGTAACTCAGCAGGAGTTGCGCGTGTTGCTCGGACTGTAGCGGGCAGTGGGGTGTGTGTTCAGTCATTCCCTCTGTCAGGCATACTGCGCCAGCCTCGCGCGGAGGCTCTCGTAGGCCCGGAAGAGCAGGGACTTCACCGCCGATTCCGAGCAGCCGAGCACTCTCGCGATTTGAGAATACTCCATCTCTTCGTACTTGTGCATCAGGACGGCCGCACGTTGATTGGCGGGGAGCTTGGCGATGGCCGCCCTCACCTCGTTGAGCTTGACCCTGTGCACGAGCACGCTTTCCACGCTGGGCTGGTGGTCAAAGAGCTTGCGGGAGGCGTTGGCGGCGCCTTCATCCTGGAGGCTCTCTTCGAACCGCTCGTTCCTCTTGTCCCTGAGCCAGTTGAAGGCCAGGTTGGTGGAGATGCGGAACAGCCAGGTGGTGAATTTGGCGGATGGCTCGTAGCTGGCCCGGGAGCGATAGACGCGGAGGAAGACCTCCTGCGCCAGTTCCTCGGCGATGGCCTGGTTTTGGACCATGCGGAAGAGGAAGTGGACCACCGAGTTGCGATGCCGCTCCAGCAGGATGCCGAAGCAGTGGGTGTCCCCATCGCGTACGCACAGCATCAGCCCGGCATCGATGTCGAGAGTTGCTGCAGCCGCCATGGAAGATTGAACCCGTTCCAGGATGAAAGGTTGCAGGGTAAGTCCGATGGTCATTACACTCTTGACGGTGCTGGTACCGCTGCGGATTACAGACCGTGGAGAATTGCCGGCCACACAGGTTGGAGTGCCGGGCGGGGCGGTGGGTTTCCGGGTGTGGACACACTTCGGCCAAGAGGAAGGGCCGGTTGGCTCCCGATGGGGAGCGGACCGGGCCTTTTTTCGTTTCGTTCGATCTGTTTCGCCCGGGGGGCGCATTGGCCCCCCGAATTTTTCGAGCTGATCGGGACAAAACCGGTTTATGCGCGCCGTCTTTTCAGACAGCGGCCCGCGTAGGAAGCGTTGAGCCTTTTGGGCTACCGCCGCTCTACTGAAGGCGAAGAGGGTCAAAGCCGGCCGGCGTGAGTCACCCCTACGATCAGCATAGCAGGTGGTGTCAAGAGCGAGATGGGTTAAGTGATTGAAGAATAACGGAAAAATGCTGTGTGAACGATAAAGTTTTCATGGGCGGAACGGGCCGCTCCGGTGTCCGGTGATGGATTGGCGGAGAACGAGACTAGGTTGGTCAAGTGCCGGAGTTGTGGGTATGGCCTGGCTCGGGATGGGGAGAATTGAATTGGTTCCGGTGGTTGGCGTGGTTGGGTGAGGGGGGGACTCCCACTCTTCGCGCGAGGGCTGGGGCATTTTCAACGGGAGTTGACACACTCTCCCGAGCTTTTCGACTGGCGGAAGCGCCCGGTGAAGGGCAGCCAGCATAGCGATTCTATTGCCGGCCTATGTAAGGCGGGGCGCACAGGAGTGCCCAGAGCGGCTATGATGAGGATATTGGGACTGCATCACACGCTCTTGTTGATCGCTACTGCCATGCCGAGGAGCGGGATGTCCGCGCGGCGGTGGAGTGGCAGTCGCTGCCAAAGTTGAAAGCGACTGCTCCGATAGCGAAAATGAGGCTAAGGCGGTAACTGCTAAGTCCGTTATGTTGCAATGATTTGGGACCGTAGCTCAGTTGGATAGAGCATCTGCCTTCTAAGCAGAGGGTCGCAGGTTCGAGTCCTGCCGTGCCCACCAGTAGAATCAAGTACTTACGGATGATTCCAGCGAGGTCATTCCGTCGCTGTAGTCAAATATGTAGATGTACTTTTCTTTTACGACGAGTTCTAGATCATCCTAGAGGTTCTTTGCCTTGGGCCATTTGGGGTCGGGCGATGGGATCCGCCCCCCGAACCAATTAGTTAGACACATACGAGCTCTCCGGCGGGGCAGGGTTCCAAAGATCTTACTGTCGAGAGTGGCGGACGTCCCTGGTAGGAACGTTGTCGGGAACCGTCAAACTCTATAGCAATCAGTCGCCGGTCACATCCAAGAACGGTTTCGGGTTTGGCCACGCAGGCGACCTGCCGGGCCCTTTTGCGGCCGAGCCGTTGCCCAAC
>JBBQLF010000122.1:0-9873 GCA_038327695.1 Bryobacterales bacterium | reverse complement strand
GAAGACGCACCGTGAGCCGCCGCTGCACGGGCGAAAAGTGCTGAGCGCCTGGACTGAACCAGCCGAACTCTGGTCTTGCGATAGTAGTTGGTAGAAAGCCTCCATTATCGGCAGCGGGACCGGCGGTGGCGCCGGAAGCCGTTCCTCGAGTAGCCGCACCCCACCAGCAGTTGCCTCGAACAGCTTGGGCCAGTCATGGGTTGGATCCGATTTCAGGCTCAGGCTGGAAGAGAACACGACGCGGGACCCGTCGCCGGGAGTGACCAACCGGCCATACTGAGCGAATAGACCCGCCGCGAAAGCCAAGAGAGCCAGAAGGGTACGCCGCATGTCACAAGCGTATCTTTCTGGACGCGACGGCGACAACGGTAGGTGGGTGGCCGGGGGATCGGTGGGCCCGGGGGCTGGTGTTGTTCAACGACCCAGGCGAGTACGCGCGGAGCAGTTGGGACTGAAGGTGAAGAAAGGGTGGAAGGGCGCGCCGGGCCGCGATCTCTACTGCCCAGGGCCGCTGCTGAACGTGAAGCTGGAGGCGGGCCCGGCGACGGGGTTGAGGTTGCCGGCGGAGTTCGCCTGCCGGACCAGGGGAGGCCCGCGTGGGATGCGGAGGACGGAAAAGGAAATGCGGTATGAAGTGGCGCCGGTCCTGGCCTCGGGGTGGTTGCTGGGCGAGCCGGCCTTGTTGGACATGCCGCTGGGACAGAGCAGTTCTGCTCCGGATGCGGCCGCGGTATCTGGCGCCGAGCTGGCCGAGTTGGTTGTGTAGAATGCAGCGAGCCAGGGAGCCACGCAGGGTTACCGTCAACAGCATCCGGCAATTGCGGGTTGACGCATGGCGACAGGGGCGCCTCACCTGCGAGCCGCGAGGAAGACCATACTGCCAAGTTGTGCCCGTGCTAGACTCATCGTCAACTTGAATGGTCCTCGGACTGTTTAGTCAAGGATGAGGCCTCCGGATCTTCGATTTCAGCGTAGGGCGGGCAGGACCCCTAGTTCTATTGAGAAAATGGTCCTTGGCACCGGACCAAAGTTATGATCTAATTTCTAGTGCGGCGTTGATTAGATTGAAAGAGTGTAACTAGACCGCACGGTTCGTTGTGGAGGGGATTATGAGAAAGCTGCTATTGGCTATTGCGCCGATTGTGTTTTGCCTGCCAAGCATGGCTGTACCGGTGTTTTATCAGTACAATCTTGCGGCTTCCGGCTTGGCGAACGCGGATTCGGACATCGATCAAACAAGCCCGGCGTGGACCGGTATCTGGGGCGGGCAACTTTTCACCAAAGGTAACCTGAACGTCGACGTGGCTTCCAAGGTGCAGGGTGGTTCGTCGCTGGCGAGCGATTCCAGGCTGGCCGCGGTGCCCTTTGCCGTTGGGCAGACGGGTGCTGAATCCTGGAGCGGCTACAAGGCTCTGAAGGACGCGGGCTCCACGGACCGGACCCAGGCGACGTCTCTGGACATCGCACCCACGCCTCAGAAGACAGAGATGGTCTTCCTGTTGATGAACACCTTCTGGGGTGCAGCGGGCAAAGGCTCGGTAGAGGTTACGCTGGCCTTTCAGTCCGGGAACCAACTGACTTTCAGCCTGGTGGGTAATACCGACATTCGTGACCATCACAACGCCGAACTTGTGTTGGGTAGAAAGCTCTGGACAAATACTATCGATAGCACTGTCCGGTCGAGTGCGAATGGCGGCAGCCAGGTGACCGTCAACGAGACGGATCAAAAGTTCCTTTCCTCGATCGACAACCGGCAACACGAAGTGTTCCGCGATGTGGTGACCCTGGTACTGCCCAAAGCCTACTGGGGCGAGATCCTGAGCCGAATCTACTTGTTGGATAAGGGGCCGAGTGACCGCCCGGTTCCCATTTCGGGCGACCCGGACGCCAGCCGCGTTTGGCTGTGGGGCGTTACGACTCTCTCAGCAGACGGATTGACTCCGTTCCCGCCGGTAGAGGAGATACCTGAGCCGGCTAGCTGGCTGCTCGTAGGCACAGGCATAGGTCTGGCCGGTTGGATGAGCCGGCGCCGGCGGGTCTGATACATCGGGAGCATGGACCTAGGGCGCCCGAGTGCGCCTCCGGCGTGAGGCCGGCCCCCCGCCGCCGCCGATAGCGGAGATACCTGAGCCGGCTAGCTGGCTGCTCGTAGGCACAGGCATCGGTCTGGCCGGTTGGATGAGCCGGCGCCGACGGGTCTGATACATCGGGAGCATGGACCTAGGGCGCCCGAGTGCGCCTCCGGCGTGAGGCCGGAAGCACGCGGACGAGTTCGAATTATTGACCAGTTCCCCTTGACGCCCGAGTTGCCCCTGCTGGACTGGCATGGGCGGCCCGCTCAGGTACCACGCGCCATTCGTCCATAATGGTAGAGTCGACTTCCGCCTCATGACCAAACAACCCACCGTGGCCCTGGAATCCACGATCATCGCGCACGGGATGCCCTACCCCGCCAACGTCGAAACCGCCTTGGCTGTGGAACAGATCATTCGAGACGCAGGGGCCGTGCCCAAAACCCTTGGCATCCTGGATGGCGAAGTGATTGTAGGCCTCAGCCCGGATCAGATCGAACGGCTGGCCACCACAGACGGCGTTTGGAAAGCCTGCGAGCGGGACATCCCTCTCGCCTTGGCCCGGCGCGCCACGGCCGCCCTGACAGCCGGTGCCAGCCTGGCCGTGGCAGCCAGTTGCGGCATCGAGGTTTTCGTCACTGGCGGCATAGGCGCGGTCGGCCCCACCGCGGCTGCCGATTTCGACATCTCCGCTGATCTGCCGGCTATCGCTGAGTACCGGGTCCTGACGGTGTGCGCCGGCGCCAAGGCATTCATGGATGTGGCGGCCACGCTGGAGTGGCTGGAGACGCACCGCGTGCCGGTCGGCGTCTGGCAGTCAGACGAGTTTCCGCTGTTTTACTCCCGCCGCAGCGGGTACAACGCCGGCTGGGCTGTTTCCAGCGCCGCCGAGGCCGCCGCCGTCTTCCACGCCCGGCCGCGTGGCGGTGTGCTCATCGCCGTGCCGGTGCCCGCCGCTGCCGCGCTGCCCGAGGAGGAGACGGGGGCCGCGGTCGCCAGTGCGTTGGCCAGCGCGCAGGAAGCCGGGATTCACGGCAAGGCCCTGACGCCATTCCTCCTCGGACGGGTCAACGAACTGACCGCGGGTCGCAGCCTGGCGGCCAACATCTCGCTCATCGGCAACAACGCGCGGGTTGGCGCGGAGATCGCAAAGGCCCTATGCGCCTGATTGCCCTCCTGCTGGCCGCCACGCCGATGGTCCCTGCCGAAGACGCTCTGCTGCGCGGTCTTGGCTTTGACGCCAAGCAGTTGCAGTTGCTTTCCGCCGGGCAGGCCATCTCCCGTCTCTTCCCGGCCGAAGACCGCGCCATGATCAACATGGGCGGGGCCGTGATCGTCAACGGCACTCCCCAGCACTACGTTGAGCGGTTTCGCGACACCGCCCGCTTTCAGGAGGGCAATAGCGTGATGGGCGCGGGCCGATTCAGCGATGTGCCCCGGGTTGAAGACCTCAACGCCTTCGTGCTGCCCGCGTCCGATATAGACGATCTCCTGAACTGCTCACCGGGCGACTGTGACTTCGCCTTCACGCGGGACGCATTGGAACGGCTCAAACACCAGGTGGACCGCCGCAAGCCCGACCATCGAGCCCAGGTAGCCCGCTTCGTCAAGGCCGAGTTCATCGCTCAGATCCAAGCCTACCGCCGCGACGGCAACCGGGCGCTGGCCGTCTACCACGACAAAGAACAGCCCTACTCCACGGCGGCCAGCCTGGACCGCCTATCCGGCATCGCCAACGTTTTGGAGCAGATCAGCCCGGAAGTGAACCGGTACCTGAACGAATACCCACGTAACCGTCCGCCTGACACCGAGGACTTCTATGCCTGGCAGTTTGCCAAGTTCGGCATGAAGCCTGTCATGCGGGCCTCGCATGTGGTGATCCGCAAGTTCCCCTACAAGGGCCGCACCGGCTACGTCATTGCCGGCAAGACCCTGCTGGCGACGCACTACTTCCGCTCCGCCCTGGAACTGACCGTGCTTTATCCCCAGGCTGGCGATAAGACTACCGTCGTGCTGACCCAGCGGTCCATTATCGACGGCTTCAACACCTGGCGTGGGCGCCTGCTCCGCGGCATCATCATGGATCGCAGCCAGAAATCGCTCCAGAACTACCTCACTGGCATTCCGGCGCGCATGTAGCTACAACAGCGCGTCCAGCACTCTCAGAGGCTCCTGGTTGGCCGTGTCCTGCTGCATCTGGCCGAACTGCTGCCGCGCCCGATCGAGCGACACCAGGGATTTAGAGACGTCCTGCTGAAAGGTCTCCACGCCGCCGCAGGCGTACTTCTGGTGCGAGAGCACGAACTCCCGCAGGCGCGCCTGGTGTTCGGCCGCTGAATCGGCTAACTGCCGGTAGCTGGCCAGCAACAGGCGGGCCGAAGCTACCTCGCGCCGTGCCGCCCGCAACCGGTCGTCCAGGGCTCCCAGAGCCTGCATGGGGCGCTCGCCCTCGCGGCCCCGCATCGCCGTGAAGTAGGCCGCCATCTGCTCCTTGAGCGGTCCAGGAGACCGAACCAGCGCCAGCATCCGGTCGTGCGTCCGCACCATTCGTTCCCGCAGTTTCACCATCCGGTCCGAGAGTGACTCCAACTCCGCCAGCCGGGCCTGCCGCACGGTATCCACGCCGCCGGCAAAATCGCGCGCGCAGACCAGCGTCTTCAGATCCTCATCCCGGCTCTTGCTCTTGAACGCCGGAGACAGCACCAGGGTGACCGCCGTGCTCAACCAGGCCACCTGCGGAAAGGCGCCGATCAGTTGTCCGGTGATACTGGGAATCCGGCTCTTTCTCGACTGCTCATCGACGCTGCGGATGGCCGCCTGATACCTGGCGCTGGCCGCCACCGGGCTCGGCAATTCCATCAGCGCCCGCGTGGTGTTCACCGTATTCAACATACCGCTGAGATTGGTGATCAGGCTAGCCAGCGCCGCCTCTCCATTCTCAAACACGGCCTGTTCGGTCTTGAGGCGGCTGGCCAGCGTTTCGCGCTCAATCGCCTCCTGCTGCCGCAGTTGATCGGTCAGTGCCTTCTGGAAGGCTGAGAGCGCCTTCTGGTAGTCCGAGAACTCGTCCTTGGATACATACCCCCGGCCGTCCTGGAAACGCGTCTGAAGGGCAACCAGCGCCACTTTCTGGCGTTCCAGTTCCTGCCGCTGGCCGTCCAACTGCATCGTGAGGCTTTCGATTTTGGCCTCCGCCGCCTGGCGCTCCGTTTCGATGTCGATCCGGGTGGGCGGCGCCGGCGCGGCCGGCAAATCCTGCGCCCAAAGCAGGAGTGCGGTTAAAACAAGGCAGCTCATCGTTGGAATGACAGTCCCCAAACAGTAAGACGCCGGAATATCGCTCCGGGACGAACCCCGTGGCGATATTCCGGCGCCGGTTGCGGCCTGGTGTGGACTCTAGCGGCCCGCCTGCACCTTGGGCGAGGAGAGGTATCCGACGATGACGTCCTTCTTGACCTCGTTGACCACGATCTCATAGGGCTGCCGCGCCTTGGAGGTGTAGAACTGGATCGGCTCGTTGACGCCCTTGTCCTTCTTCTCCACCCGCTTGTCGTCGGCCGTGACTTCCACCGTGAACTTGTTCTTCTTCAGATCCGACTTCTTGAGCAGCAGGAAAACGTCACCGATCTTGCGCGGCGCCTTCTCCTTGCCCAGCGTGAACTCAAAATAGTTGCGCTCGCCCAAGGCCTTCAGCGCGGACAACTCCTTGCCGTTGGTGGCGATCAATCCGCTCTGGACGCCCAGGTCGCCTGAGACGCTCTTCAGGCTGGCAATGGTCTTGTCCAACTCGGCCTTGGTGTTGGAGACATCGGTCTTGACGACCCCCACCTCGGTGGAGACTTCACCAATCTTCGTGTTTGCCGTGGCCGCCGAGGCCTCCACTTTGGAGATATCGCCCTTGAGCTGCTGTTCGGTCACCTTCTGCTGTTGCTCCAGCTTGGCCGCCAGCGCCTCAGCGTGCTTGGTGGCATCCACCTTGGCTTGGCCCACAGCCTGAGAGGCCTGGCGTCGCGCGCCTTCCAACTCTTCCTTCAGAGTGTCCAGATTGCGCTGAGCGGCTGCCGTAGTGACTGAGGACGTCGCCTTCACCCGGCCCACCTCTTCCAGGATCGTCTCCCGGCTCTTAGCTAAGTCCTGCTTCAGCGTGTCGATCTGCAGGAACAGATAGACGTTGGCGGCGATCAGTGCCACAACGGCGCCAAACAGGATGGCCATCTTCGCTCCGCCGCCGCTGCTGGGCGGTGCGGGTAGAACATAGTTGGTTTGCGGTTGCGCACCTTGCGGGGCGGGGAAATTCGGATCACTCATGGGCCTTACCTCTCTCCGGGCTTCAGAAAGCCCACCAAATGAACATTCTATCATTGCAGACGCGAGGCGCCCTAGTCCCGGTTTCAGCCCTTTTGCGGCCGGGCGAACTCCAGCAACTCCTGTTTGGGTAGGCCGGGCTCAAAACACCGCCGGCAGCGAGCCTCGTACATGCCCATCCCGCCAACCGCAATCAGGTCCGTGGACTCCACCAGACGCTGGGTGTGTTTGGCCGGGTTGCCGCATCGCAGGCAAATGGCCAGCGTCTTGGTGATGGACTCGGCGATACACAGCAGGTCCGGCACCGGAATGAAAGGGCGTCCCATGTAGTCGGTATCCAGGCCGGCGATGATCACCTGCTTGCCGGAGTCGGCCAACTGCTGGGCAATGTCCACCAGTTCCGGCCCCAGGAAGTTCGCCTCGTCGATGCCGACAACCTGCGTGCGCCAGTCCAGCCGCTGCAGAATCTCCTGCGGCTTGGAGATGACCTCCGATTTCATTCGCGTGTCGGCGTGGCTGACGATTTCGTCGGCCGAATACCGGACGTCAATGGCCGGCTTAAACACCTGCACCCGCTTGCGCGCAATCAACGCCCGCCGCAGCCTTCGGATCAGTTCTTCGCTCTTGCCGGAGAACATTGGTCCGCAGACCACTTCTATCCAGCCGATGTGCCCGGTAATGAAATCCATCGTCTGTCAGGATATCGCGCTCCCCCGCCCCGTGTTAGCCTGACCCTGTGAAGCGTCTTGTCATCGTAGTCTGTACACTGGCCGTACTGGCCGCCGGCGCCCTTGCCATTCATGCCCCGCTGCGCCATTTCGGGCTGGCCCTGATCGGCCGGGGCAACGCCTGTTCGCCCGGACGGGCCTGGGCCATCGAAGCTGAGAAACGCGAACTCACGCGCGTCAAGGACGAGATCCTCTCCAAGCAACGGCTCCTGCAGAAGGAGCACAACGGACTGGAACTTTACTCGACGCCTTATGGCGAATTCTGGGCGCCCGCCGGCAGCCAATACACCTTGCCCTTCAATCTTGCCGAGGAGGTTACCCATATTTATGGGACCGGCGCGCGTTTCGTTCAGAAGGGCGACATCGTGCTGGATTGCGGAGCCAACGTCGGGGTGTTCGCCCGCTTTGCGCTGGACGCTGGAGCCGGCAAGGTGATCGCCATTGAGCCCGCGCCCGACAACGTGGAATGCCTCCGCCGCAACTTCAAGAAGGAGATCGAAGACGGGCGGCTGGTCGTGTACCCCAAGGGCGTCTGGGACAAAGAGGATTTCCTCGAACTCCTCGTCGACCCGGAAAACCAGGCCGCCGACAGCTTCGTCATCCATCGCGAAGGCGCCAAAGCGATGGCTAAAGTGCCCCTCACCACCATCGACAATCTGGTGACGGAGCTGAAGTTAGAGCGTGTCGACTTCATCAAGATGGACATCGAGGGCGCCGAAGTCAAGGCGCTGTTTGGCGCCAAGGCTACACTGGCGAAGTATCACCCGCGCATGTCTCTGTCGGTCTATCACCACGAAGCCCACCCGGTGGAGGTGCCCCAGGCCGCTCGCGCCGCCTGGCCCGCCTACCAGGTGGAGTGCGGTCCCTGCAATGCCGTGCCGGGCGCAGTCCGGGCCGACGTTCTGTACTTCAAGTAGGGAGAAAAAAAAGACCGGCGGGGACTCGGAGGAAGATCCCCACCGGCTCAATGCCAGCCAAAATCGGAGGAGTGCTGGCTGCTTCGTACCAAACGTACGCTCTTCTCGGAGACTACCACGATTGGCTGGAGTTGCAGCCCCGGCCCTGCATTCGACTGGGTGACTCCGCCACCCAGTCCTGCCGGCTGGGCATCGCTGGATCGGGTGTAAGTAGCTTATTCTATTGAACTTGATGCGCAGGCGGCCATCTCAGGACGGGGCCTCATATCGAAGAAGTTGAATTATTAAATATGATTCACTATCGATGCCTCCCGCCGCACATGTAGGCAGCAGTTCGCATGCTCAGAGCCGTCGCACTCGTACCTGCTTGAATTCCAGCCAGTATCCGCGCCGGTGGGCTTGCAGCTCAATGAAACCTTCATCCAGGTTGGTCAGTTCTGCATACTCCATCACCGTCTCACCATCCACCCGCACGCGCACCTCCTTGCCCTTGACCCACAATTCAAACAGGAACCAGCGCTCATCTTCGATTCGTGGATACCTCGCTCGCTTCAGGTGGTAGAGCGAGCCGGTGGGAAAGTGCGACTCTTCCACGTTGTGCAACTGGATTTCATAGTGCTTGTCTGGCGCCAGGCCCCGGCCGGCGCTGCGGAACAGCACGCCGCCATTGTGCTGAGCGCAGCCGCGGATGTAGCATTCCAGTTCGAAGTCCCGGTACCTTTCCCTGGTGGCCAGGTGGCCCGCCCCGCCGCCGCGCAGCACCGCGCCCAGAGCCACAAAGTCCGGCTTGCCTTCCGAGACAGACCAATTGGCGGCCAAGTCCGCGGGCCTCTGATAGAGTGTCTGCCAGGACGGCGCCCCCGGCAATTCATGAATCCGGAGATTGCGAAACCGGCATTCGGCAGACGCCGCCACGATACCCAGATACCCTTCCCGGAGCCGCAGACGCAACTCGGCGTGCGCTGCCAGATCCACGTCCTGCACCAGATCGCTGTTGGTCCAGAACCGCAATCTGGCACCGTCGCACACGGCGCGGAAGCTGTTCCATCCCTCCCGGACGTTGGTTCGCTGAGGCGCCAGGAGGGGGAACACGGCACCCATCGAGTAGGGAGCCGGCGGATCTTCTTTTTGGTGAAACACCTTGATCTGGAGGCCCGCCTGTGAGGGACGCCCATGCTCCGGGGCTCTCAGATAGAGCCCGGAATCGGTCCAGCCCCGAATGAAGAACTCGCCCCGAAAGTCGAAATTGGCGTACCACCCGGCGGAGCGCAACCACGTGGGGAACGAGGCGTGCGAGTGCACGGACACTTCGCCGCCGTCTACTGTATAGGCTGACTCCGGGCCGTCCACCACCACCCAGCGGGTGAGCGGCACGAATCCAGTCTCCTGACTCTGCGCCTTCGCCAGACCGGCAAGCGCCGTCGCCATAAATGCTCTGCGTTCCATGACCGCTATTGTCTTACATGGCGATGGAAATGGTAACCCAACCGGTGCTTGAATGCCTCCAGCGCGTTATAGACGACTGGGCAGTAGCACGTCCGCCGCGTGATGGACTCCATCCGGCTGCCCAGGGTGCGGCTGGTGGCGTCTACATGCGGGAAGTGGCGGCACGGCCCTGGACGTACTTCATAGATCATGCACAGGGTGCCGTCGAGGAAGGTGCAACCGCCGCCGGTATGGCGTAAGATCACGTGCCGGTCCGACGGATCGGCCATTGTGTACTGGTGGAGGGTGGTTTCCACGCTCTCCGCCAGGAACTCCGCGATGGCCGCAATCTCGGCCGGGGTCACGTCCACGCAGGTTTCCCGGCAGCAGGCGGCGCACTGGCGGCAATCGATCCGGAATTCCACC
>JBBQLF010000121.1:0-9887 GCA_038327695.1 Bryobacterales bacterium | reverse complement strand
TACAGCGAAGACAGCCGCACGCCGGCTGAGTTCAACATCACCAGGCACCTGAAGCCCGGCGCCAACACGCTGGCCGTGCAGGTCTACCGCTTCGGCGACGGCGCCTATCTGGAAGATCAGGACATGTGGCGCATGAGCGGCATCTACCGCGAGGTCTACTTGTGGTCCGCGCCCCAAACGCACGTCCGGGATTACGAAGTGAAGACCGAACTCGACGCCGGCTACACGCACGGCACCCTGGCCGTGAAGGCGGAAATCACGGCACCCAATGGCTGCACCTTGCAGGCCGAGTTGTTCGATGGCCCGAAGAGCGCGGGCAAGGCAACGGTGCCTTGCCCGGCGGCGGCAGAGCTGGCGATCCCCGTTCCGCAGGTGAAGAAATGGTCGGCCGAGTCGCCGAATCTCTACCAGTTGCTGTTGACGCTGAAAGACGCCAAGGGCGCCACGCTGGAAGTGATCCCGCAAAACGTGGGCTTCCGCAAGGTGGAGATTCGCGGCGGCAAAGTTCTGGTGAACGGCCAGCCCATTCTGATCAAGGGCGTGAACCGTCATGAGCATTCGCCCGAGACCGCCAAGGTGGTGGACCGCGCGCTGATGATCAGAGACATCGAGCTGATGAAGCAGTTCAACGTCAACGCGGTGCGCACGTCGCACTACCCGAACCACCCGGATTGGTACGAGCTCTGCGACAAATACGGCCTGTACGTGATGGATGAGGCCAACATCGAGGCGCACCACTACGGCAACGGCAAGAGCGACAATCTGCTCACCAATTCGCCCGAGTGGTCGGCCGCCTATCTGAACCGCGTGGAGCGCATGGTGGAGCGCGACAAGAACCACCCGTCCATCATTTTCTGGTCCATGGGCAATGAGAGCGGCGACGGTCTGAACGCCAGGCTGACGTATGAGTGGGCCAAGCGGCGCGACCCCTCCCGCCCCTGGCACTACGAGGGGACAACGGCCAATGGAGGCTCGTCGGCCGACATCAACTCGTTCATGTATCCCACGCCGGAGCAGACCAAACGCTACGCGGCCCAGCGGCCCGACATGCCGCTGATCCTCTGCGAGTATTCCCACGCGATGGGTAACTCCAGCGGCGGCTTGAAAGAATATTGGGACCTCGTCTACTCCGGCACCAACGTCCAGGGCGCGTTCGTCTGGGACTGGGTGGATCAAGGCATCTGGATGCCGGTGCCGGGCGAGTTCAAGAACAATGTGAAGGCTTCGCGTTTCCTGGCCTACGGCGGTTGGTGGGAGGACAAGACACTCATCCGCAACGACAACAACTTCAACAACAACGGACTGGTCAGCGCGGACCGCCAGCCCCATCCCGGACTGCACGCCATCAAGTACGCCTATCGCTACCTGCATGCCTCGCCCGTCAATCTGACGGACGGCATGATCAAGGTGAAGAACTGGTGGTTCTTCACCAACGCCAAGGATGTGGCCGAAGGCACGTGGACCATCCAGAGCGGCGGCGTCACGGTGGCCTCAGGCCGCCTGCCGGAACTGGACATCGCGCCGGGCGCGGAAAAGCAGTTCACCCTTCCGCTGCCGAAGCTCGCGCTCAAGCCGGGCGCCGAATACTTGCTGAACGTCAGCTTCGCGCTCAAGGCGGATACGTCCTGGGCCAAGCGCGGCCACGAGATTTCCTGGGAGCAGTTCCCGCTGCCGGTCAGCGTGGAGGCGCCGAAGATGGATGTCTCCAAAGCCGCCCCGTTGACCCTGAATAGCGAGCCTGATTTCGCCACCGTGAACGGCGCGAACTTCAAGCTGCGTTTCGACCGGGCCAACGGCGTCATCACGTCCTATGTGTACAAGGGCACGGCGCTCCTTGAGCGGGGCCCGCGGGCTGACTTCTGGCGCGCACTCACAGACAACGACATCGGCGCCTGGAAGAGTATGGGGCCGGCCGAGAAGCAGAGCCCGGAAACCAATATCCGCCTGTGGCGCGACGCGGCCCCGCAGATGACGGTTCTCGATACGAACGTGGCCAACAATGGCGGCGTGGTGACACTCACCGCCACGGCCGAGCTGGCTGAGATGGCCGGTGCGAAGGTCACCATCACACACACCGTCTATGGCACTGGCGACGTGATTGTGGACTACGCCTACCAGCCGGGCTCGGCCCAGCGCGCCATGATCCCGCGCATCGGCACTGAGCTCGTCGTCTCGCCGGGCCTGGAGAACTTGTCGTGGTACGGCCGCGGACCGTCTGAGACCTACATCGACCGGCAGTTCGAAAGAACCGGACTCTTCAGGAGCACGGTGGACAAGGAGTGGGTCAACTACTCCAAGCCGCAGGAGAACGGCAACAAGACCGATGTGCGCTGGGTGGCGCTCACCAACGCCCAGGGCGTCGGGTTGCTCGCCGTGGGCGCACCCTTGCTGAGTGTGGGGGCGAAGCATTTCACCAAGGACGATCTGGAGCGCGCGGCTTACTCTTTCATGATGCAGCCCCACCCCCAGGTGTTCCTGAACCTCGATATGCGGCAGATGGGCGTTGGCGGCATCGACAGTTGGACGAGCAACGCGCTACCGATGGCGCCGTACCGAATCCCAGCCGGTCAGGCCTATGCCTACCGCTACCGGCTGAGCCCGGTGGAAGGCGACTTCACCGCCAAGACTTGTGAACGGTTTTAAGGGCTTGTCATGAAACAACCTTTTCATGCGGTGATAACGCTTGCTGACGCGCGCGGCTCAGAAAGCACTTCCGCGCCACGGCCGTCAGGGAGTGGTTGGATTAGGATATCGCGAAACAGGTTCTAGGGAGACTTTCATGCGCAAGCAAATCATCATCGCCACCACCACTCTGCTGATGCTGGCGGCGTGCAAATCAACAGAATCAGGAGTGACCACTTCCGTGACAAAACAGGCATTCGGTAAGACAGCTCAAGGCGAGGCGGTAGACCTCTACGTCCTCAAGAACAAGAACGGCGTCGAGGCCGCCATCACCAACTACGGCGGCATCGTGGTTTGGCTGAAGACGCCAGACAAGCAGGGCCGCCTGGCCAATATCGCCCTCGGGTTTGACAAGTTCGACGGCTATCTCAAGCCGCCGCCTTACTTCGGCGCCATTGTTGGCCGCTACGGCAACCGCATCGCCAAGGCGAAGTTCACGCTCGACGGCAAGGAGTACACGCTGGCCAAAAACGACGGCGCCAACACCTTGCACGGCGGCCTGCAGGGCTTCGACAAACGGGTCTGGACCGTCACGTCCTCCGATGCGCACAGCCTGGTCCTCACCTACACCAGCAAGGACGGCGAGGAAGGCTATCCCGGCGCGCTGGCTGTCACTGTGACGTACACGCTCACAGACGCCGACGACCTCACCATTGACTACCGCGCCACCACAGACAAAGCCACGGTGCTGAACCTCACCAATCACACCTACTTCAATCTCGCCGGTGAGGGCGAGGGTACGATTCTCGATCACAACATGACGATCAACGCCAGCCGCTTCACGCCCGTGGACGGCGGACTGATTCCCACCGGTGAATTGAAGGGCGTCGAGGGCACGCCGTTTGACTTCCGCAAGCCCACCGCCATCGGCGCGCGCATCAACGCCGACGACGCGCAGATCAAGCTCGGCAAAGGCTACGATCACAACTATGTGCTGGATCGTCAAGGCGCGGGCCTTGAACTCGCCGCCAGTGCCTCGGAAGCCAAATCAGGCCGGGTGCTGGAAGTGTGGACCACGGAACCGGCCGTTCAGTTCTACACCGGCAATTTCCTGGACGGCACCCTCACCGGAGCCTCCGGCCGCGCCTACGCCCAGCGCAGCGGCTTCTGCCTGGAGACGCAGCACTATCCGGATTCGCCCAACCAGCCCGCCTTCCCCACCACCGTGCTGAAGCCGGGTGAAGAGTACAAATCCACCACCGTCTGGAAGTTCCGCCTGCTGGGCGCCCCTGCGCGCTAGCTGGCACTTGACCTTGCAGCCTGATGTGGAGTAGGTTGGCTGCACGGACTTTCAGATATGCATATCCACTTACTCCTCGTTTCCGTTTGCGCCGCCACGCTCGCCGCGCAGACTACGGTCAGCATAGCCCTGCCGGAACGCACCCGGCTCCTCGAAGATCAGCGCGTCGACCTGGTCGTCGAAGTCCGGAACTTCACCGGAGGCACGCTGGTGGCCACCGCCAACGGCGCCGACATCAGCAGCCGGTTTACCGGCCCGGCAAATGCCGCGCTGGATTGCGACAGCACTACGGACGCGGTCTTCCGCGCCGACATGGTGGGCTTCCCCGCCGGCGCCGTCCGCATCGAAGTGTGGCTCCAGACCCCGTCCGGCCGCTTGAACGCGATCAAGGACATCGCTGTCCAACCCTTCCGGCTGACCGAAAAGCGGAAGAACGTGATCCTCTTCATCGGTGACGGCATGACCGAGGAATGGCGCACCGCCGGCCGCATCGTCAAAGGCAGCATGGAGACCATTCCTGGAGTCTCCGGCCTGCGCGAGGGCTTCTATGACTATCTTCTGGAGATGGACCGCATGCCCGTCGCCGGCATGGTGATGACGCACGGCATGGACAAGATCATCCCGGATTCGGCCAACTCCGCCAGCGCCCTGACCACTGGCAACAAGAGCTTTGACGGGGCTTTTGGCGTCTTTCCCGACGGGACCGATTGCGCCTGGATGGCCGGCGCCACCGCCGCCAACCGTCCTTACTACCTGGACAATCCGCGCGTCGAGACATTGCCTGAATATCTGAAACGCAAGTTCGGCTACCGGATCGGCGTGGTCACAACATCCGGCCTCAACGACGCCACCTCCGCCGCCAACGCCGCCCACATAGGCGAGCGCGACGCCGCCTTCGATGTCATCGATCAGTTCCACTCCAACCCCTTCCTGGGCGGTGCGGCCGCGGTAGACGTCTGGATGGGCGGCGGCAAGGAATCCTTCGATCCCGATATCCGCGCCGACGGCCGCGACATGGTGGCCGAGTTCGAAAAGCTCGGCTTCAAGACGGTTCTGAACGCGGCCGATCTGGACAACGTCACTGCCGCCGACGGCAAAGTGCTGGGCCTGTTCCGGCGCGCCACCACCGTCTCCACGCACGCCAGCAAGATCCGCCCGTCCTCGGTGGGCCACATGAACGTCGCCTATGACAGGCTGGGTCTCACGCGCCCCGGCAGCGAACCGCTGCCCGAGTGGGGCACCTGGAAGAACCAGCCATTCCTCGATGTCATGACGAAGAAAGCCATCGCCGTGCTCAGCGGCCCCGATGGCAACCAGCCCTTTTACCTGATGGTGGAGGCCGCGTCCATTGACAAGCAGTCCCACTCCGGCCACGCCGCCGGCGCGCTCTGGGACGTCCTGGAGTTCGACAAGGCCATCGGCGTGGGCCGCGCCTGGGCCGCCGCGCGCAAGACGGACGACACGCTGATGGTGGTCACCGCGGACCACGGCCAGCCCATGCAGGTGATCGGCACCGCCGAACTCTCTGACGCCGATCTCTACGACCGCACCTCCACCCACACGATCGCCCTGGTCGCCCCCAACGGCACCATCAACCAGAAAATCTACAAGGATGCGCCGGCCAATACGCGCATGCAGGTGCCCTATGGAAACTTCGGCGGCGTCACCGGCGCCCCGGCCGAAAAGATGCAGGACGTCTACGGCCGCATGGGCTTCCCGGACTACATCGATAGCGATGGCGACGGCTATCCCGAAAACCGCGAAGTGGACGGCAAGGGCCGCATCCGCCTGGCCGTCGGCTTCCGCACCGGCTCTCACACCGGGGCTACCCTGCCCCTCAGCGCCGAGGGACCCGGGGCATTCCTCTTCACCGGCATTTTGGACCAGACCGACGTGCCGCTCAAGATCGCAGCCTCGCTCGGCGGCGACACTGCGGACCTCGATGCAGCGGTGAAGAAACTCCTCCTGAACCCGAACTACCCGAAGACGTACGGCAAGTAGCAAAGGCTCCCGCTTATACTGGGAAGTTGCGTGCTAGTTAGCATCCTCATCCCCGTATATAACGAGAGAACCGTGGTCGAACGCAGTCTCGCCCAGGTCCTCGCGGCACCATTGCCCGAGGGCCTGGAGCGGGAGCTCGTCATTGTCGATGACCGTTCCAAAGATGGCACCTGGGAAATCCTCCAGCGCCTCGCCACCCGGCATCCCTCCATCCGCCTCTTTCGTCACGACGTGAACCAGGGCAAGGGCGCCGCGGTCCGGACCGCCATCGGCCATGCGGAGGGCGACTTCTGCCTGATCCAGGACGCCGATCTGGAATACGACCCCAACGAATACCCCATCCTGCTCAAGCCCCTGCTCAGCGGCCACGCCGACGCCGTCTTCGGCTCCCGCTACCTGGCCGGCGAGGCCCGCCGCGTACTCCCCTTCTGGCACACCGTCATCAACCAGTTCCTGACCTACACCTCCAACGTTTTTTCCAACATCCACGTCACCGACATGGAGACCTGCTACAAGGTCTTCCGCACGGATCTGCTCAAGTCCATTCCCATCCGTTCCAACCGCTTCGGCTTCGAGCCGGAGATCACCATGAAGTGCGCCAAGCGGCGCCTGCGCATCTACGAGGTGCCCATCAGCTACCACGGCCGCACGTTTGAGGAAGGCAAGAAGATCGGCTGGAAAGACGGCTTGCAGGCTCTTGGCGTCATCCTCAAGTTCTGGCTGATTGACGATCTCTACGCCGCCGAACACGGCCGCGGGACGCTCATCAATCAGACCCGCACGCCCGCCTACGTGAACTGGGTCTGTTCGCTGCTCCGCCCGCTACTGGGCGATCACACCGTCGAGATCGGCGCCGGCATCGGCACGTTCTCGAGCCAGCTCATGGGCCGCCGCCTCCGCTACCTGGCCGTCGAAGGCGACCCCATCCACCGCCACGCCCTCCGCAACCGGTTTCTGCGCACGCCCAACGTCACCGTGGCGGCTCATTGCGATGAGGTCGCCGCATTTGACTCCGCCGTCGGCATCAACGTGCTGGAAGGCGCGCCCGATCCGGCAGCCGTCCTGGCAGAACTTCACACCGCGCTCAAGCCCGGTGGCGCCGCGCTGCTGATCGCGCCCCAGGGCCGGCGCAACTTCGGCAGCGTCGACGAAGCCATGGGCCAGCTGCGCCGCTTCGACCGCGCCGATCTGGAAACCCTGCTCACCACCGCCGGCTTCACCGTGGAATCCATGACCGACATGAACCGCGCCGCCCAGCCCTTCTGGTGGCTCGCCGGCAAGGTCCTCCATCGCCGCAGCCTGTCCAAGGTCACGCTCAAGATCTTCGACAAGACCCTCTGGTTCTGGCGCCTGCTGGACCACATCCTGCCCTGGAAGGGCCTCTCTCTGCTGGTGGTAGCCCGCAAGCCCAACTGAGCCGTCATGCGCGCCCTCTGCCTCGACTTCGAACGGCGAACCCTCACTGAGCGCGACGTGCCGGCGCCGCCGCCGCCCGCCGCCGGCGAGGCCCAACTGCGCGTGGAAGAGATCGGCGTCTGCGCCACGGACCGCGAACTGGCCCGCTTTCGTTTCGGCACTCCGCCGCAGGGTGAATCCCACCTGATCCTCGGCCATGAAGCGCTGGCCCAGGTGGTGTGCGTGGGCCCCGGAGTGACCACGGTCGCAGCCGGAGACTGGGTCACGCCGATCATCCGCCGCACCTGCGGCCTAGGCTGCCCGTCCTGCCTGGCGGGCCGCCGCGACCTCTGCGATACCGGCCAATACCTGGAACGCGGCATCAACCGCCTGCACGGCTACTTCACCGAGTTTGTGAACGACCCCGCGGCCGATCTGCTCCCCGTCCCTGCCGGCGTGCTCGACGTGGCCGTCCTGGCCGAGCCGCTCAGCGTCGTGGAGAAGGCCATCGAGACCGCCCTCCGCTGCCATCCCCTCACGCCGCGCACGGCCATCGTCACTGGCGCCGGCCCGGTGGGCCTGCTGGCCGCCTTCGCTCTTCAGGTCCGTGGCCTGGCCGTCACGGTCGTCTCCATCGAACCGGAAGATCACCCGCGTGTGGCCCTGTTGCGGCGCGCCCAGATCCCGTACCTGCGCTCGCAGGCACCGGGGGCCGCCGACATCGTCATGGAGGCGTCCGGCGCGTCTCAGGCCGCCCTGGCCGCATTGGAATGGATCGCCCCGCACGGCGTCTATTTGCTGATCGGCGCGCCCGATCTGGACCTGCCCGTCCCCGCCCTGCGCATGATTCTGGACAACCTCACCATCGCCGCCGTGGTCAACGCCGCCCCCCGGCACATCGAGGCCGCCTTGGCTGATCTGGCCCGCATCCGGCGCCCGCTGCTGGAAGCACTGCTGGAAAGGCGGCCCTTCGACGCCTGGCGCGAATCCCTGGCCGTGCCCGCGTCCACCCCGAAAACCGTCCACCGCCTGCGCTAAGGGCCCGTCCTGATATAGCGATTCCAACCGCTTGCTGACGCGCGCGGCTCAGAAAGCGCTGGCGGGCCGCGCACGCTGGTGACTTCGCTGCCGGGCCAGGGCCGCTTGCTGACGCGCGGTGCTCAGAAAGCGCCGGCGGGCTGCGCACGCTGGTGACTTCGCTGCCGGGTCAGGGCCGCTTGCTGACGCGCGGTGCGCCAGGACAAGACGGGCAGCTCCAGTGAACGGAAGGAGTTCACGATGTAGTTGCTCATTTGACATGTAGCCGGCGGGCGGCGCGAGGGGAAACTTAAGCGTCGAAGCCCCGTTTAGGCAAGTCCGCGAGCCGCAAAGCGAGTGAACTCGATTCGGCCTCGTTAGCAAAACGGGATTGGCCAGTTTTCGACGCAGGATGAAGCCTGACATGGGCGGGGCAGCAATGAGCAAGCAGCCGTTCGAATCCGCGGGGTGGTTGGAGGCAGCGCGCGGACAAGGATCTGTCGAGTAACCTGGGAAGCCCTCCCGGGCGGTTGAAAGCCGGCGCAAAGCGGGAATCAATAACCGCGAGCGGTCCGGAGGGTGGCGGAGGTGCCTGTAGTAGCGGCGAAGCTGCGTAACGGCGGTGGAGCGAAGGGGCACTACGGAAGAAACTGTGGAGTCAGAGGAAGGAAGAACCGCTTGGCGGAGACGCACACTACGGAAGAACCAAGGGACCGAAAGGGACCGGAAGAGAAAGTTTTCCAACTGAGACAGAAACCCGGCCAAAAGGCCAAGCAGGAGCCGAATTTCCGGTTTTACGCGTTGTACGGCCGGATTTACCGGCAGGATGTGCTGATGATGGCAGCGGCACGAGTGCGGAGCAACGACGGCGATCTCAAGGCGTTCGGCGACCTATCCAATCGGCGGATGATGGCAGCGGCACGAGTGCGGAGCAACGACGGCGATCTCAAGGCGTTCGGCGACCTATCCAATCGGAGGATGATGGCAGCGGCACGAGTGCGGAGCAACGACGGCGATCTCAAGGCGTTCGGCGACCTATCCATTCGGAGGATGATGGCAGCGGCACGAGTGCGGAGCAACGACGGGGCACCCGGAGTTGACGGGGTTCCCTTCGAGCGGATTGATTTGCAAGAGGGAGGCGTCGAGCGATGGCTGGAAGTGCTTCAAGGGGAGCTGCGCACGAAGAGCTACAAGCCGCAGGCGGTGCGGCGGGTGTACATACCAAAGGCGAATGGCAAGCTGCGGCCCTTGGGAATACCGGCGATCAGGGACAGGGTGGTGCAGATGGCTGCCCTGTTGATTCTGGAACCGATTTTCGAATCGGATTATCTGGACTGCTCGTACGGTTTTCGACCGGGACGCAACGCCCATCAGGCGCTGGAGGAGATTCGCGGGCATTTGCAAGCGGGTCGTCAAGCTGTATACGACGCCGATCTGAAATCTTATTTCGACACGATTTCGCACGAGAAGCTGCTGGCGGGACACGATCACCCTCTCCGGCACTCGATTCGGATACCACCCTCCGGACCCGATGCGGGTGGTGGGCCGCAGC
>JBBQLF010000120.1:0-9908 GCA_038327695.1 Bryobacterales bacterium | reverse complement strand
CGCCCGTTTACACAAAAAGAAAGAACCTCAATCTCCCGCTGACGAGTGGTGATACAATCTCCTCCCATGAGCATCGTTTCTGAATTCAAGGAATTCACCCTCAAAGGCAACGTCATGGACTTGGCCGTCGGCGTGATCATCGGCGCCGCCTTCGGCAAGATCACTACCTCGCTCGTCGAGGACATCATCAACCCCATCCTTGGCCTGGCGTTGGGCCGGGTAGACCTCACGCAACTCTACGTCGCCATCGATGGCAAGACGTATGAGAACCTCGCCGCCGCCAAGAAAGTGGGCGGCGCGGTGATTTCCTACGGCAACTTCCTGAACATTGTCATTCAGTTCCTGATCGTGGCGTTTGTGATTTTCATGATGGTCAAGCAGATCAATCGCTTCACGAAGCTCTCCGGTGACAACCTGCCGAAGTAAAGCATGCCCCAGTCTCGTTGCTGGCGCTCCGCGGGGGATTTCCCGCCCGAACGCGACATCTCTAAGGAGTGGAACTGGCGACGCGAGACACAGAGGAATCAGACTTGGTGGCCGCGGTCCTCAACAAAGACCGCAAGGCCACCGCTGAAATCGTGGCGCGTTACGGAGGCGCCTTGCACGGATATCTCTCTCGCCGGCTGATGCCTCGGCATGATCTGGTGGAGGACTTGTTCCAGCAGGTCTTCCTCGAAGCCTGGCAGAGCCTGGGTCGCTTCCGCCAGGAGTCCGGCCTCCAAGCTTGGCTGCTGGCCATCGCCCGCCACAAGGTACAGGACCACTACCGCTCCCGCCTGCGCGAGTGCGAGTGGGACGATAGCACCCCCGAACCGGCCGAAACCTCCGATTTCGTTCTTGACCTGGAGACGCGGCAACAGCACCAGCGCATCTGGAGCCTGTTGGAAGAGATGACCGAGGAGGCCAGAACACTGCTGCTCTGGCGCTACTGGGAAGGCCAGAGCGCCGAGCACATGGCAGCCGGCGCCGGCAAGACCGTGAAGGCCGTCGAGAGGGCGCTGGCACGCGCCCGGGATCAGTTCCGGGCAAAATGGAATAGCGAGAGCCGCCATGGATGATGACCTGATCTTCGAGCAATTGGCGGCTGATACCGGCGAGGAGAACTACCCCGAGACGGCTGCGCCGGCCCGCCTGCTGAGCCTCACCTACAGCGCCATGATCGCGGCCCAGCAGGAGTCCGGCCCTCTACTGGACGTGACGGCCACCAAGCAAGCCGGCCATCCACTGTGCGTCTTCGAGGAACTGGTGCAGATCACTCCCGTCGCCAGGCCGGTGAAGCAGATGTTCTATTGCAGCGTCTGCCACGCCCGCGTTCTGGCCGAACATATGGAGCGCGCGCCCATCTGGTGGCCGCACTGCCCCTACGCCCAATTCCAGAAGTAGCCGCCGTCAGAAAAAGAACGCGACTCCGAACCAGTTCTGGAAATTGGCGAGCTTTCTCTGCCCGGGCGGCGTCAGCGCCTCGCTCATGGGGTTGCCTTGAATGGTCTCCGAGAAGCTATACCGGAATGCGGCGTGGCGCGTCATCATCAGGTCAATCCCGACAGCGAATCGGAACGCCGGACCGGTGCGCGTGATGGAAGAGGAGGGCCGCACCGGCGAACCCGCAACGACTGGAAGCGCATAGGCGTTGAGGAGCGTGCGTGTGCGGCCCATGCCGGTGGAGAGATACGGGCGCACCCGGCTCCTGCGGTTCCGAAAGTAGAGCATGCCCTCAGCCATGGCGGTTTGCAGCGTGGCGCGGTAGGGCTGCGAGTAGGCCTCGGCCGTGGCCGTCGAACCATGGGCGAGCACAATGTCGTTGCGGTTCCAGCCGTAGCTGCCCATGACGGAGAAGAAATCGGTGAGATGGCGTCCGGCGAAGATCACTGCGGTGGGCGAATTCTCCGGCTTGTAGGAACTGAAGCGGGCGCCGGCGGTGGTGACATCGGTGCGGGCATCGCCGGAGAGCGTCGAGACGCCAAAGAATCCCCCCACAAATGAACTCTGAGCGGCGAGCGGGGTGACGAGCCACAGCGCAAACGGGAGCCAGCGATGGGCCGTCATCATTTTTCGAGTTTACCAGAGGGGGATTTTCCCGATTGCCTCGACATTGCTTTCGTCAGGCACGAAGCCTGCGGAAACCCTGGGAGGTAAGACAGATGAAGAATTGGACCAGAGCGGCCATGGCCGCAATCGTGATGTGCGGTTTGGCAGTGGCGGGAGACGGCGCGCGTCCCGTCCCCGGCACCGGAGTCATCGATTCGCCGGGCAACTATATCCTGCAAGGCGATCGCCGCTCCTTCTCAACGGGCCGCGCCGCCATTGAGATCTCCGCCAGCGACGTGACGCTGGACCTGAACGGCACGATGATCGCGGGGCCCGGCGGCAAAGTTGGCGTCGGTGTGCGCATCATTGGCGCGAGCGGAGTGCGGGTCAAGAACGGCTTGCTCTCCAATCTGGCGTTTGGCGTCATCGTGATGAACAGCCGCAACGTCGTGCTGAAGAACCTGCAAATCCGCGGCCAGGGTTTGCCCATCGTGGCGCTGCCGCCGGAGACGGCGATCATGATCGTGCAATCGCGCAACGTGGTCGTCGAGGACAACGCCATCTACAACACGGGCCTGGGCATCTTCGTCCGAGGCGGAATGAGCGGCGGCAACCGCATCGCCAACAACACTCTCACCGCCGGGACCAACGGCGCGCTGGGCATCTGCTACAATCCGGCTGACGGCGATCCGATGGGCCCGCGCGGCGATCTGATCTACGGCAACCTCGTCTCGGGTTTCGGAACCGGCATTCAGGCGTCGGACATGTCGATGGCGAACGTGTTCAAGAGCAACACGCTGCTTTACCGCGGCGGCATGGCGATCGAACTGTTGAACAGCACGAACATGGATATGGACAACGTCAAGCTGATGCTGCCCTAACTGCCTGCTGCGCGCCCGGCCGGACCGCTACACTGGAATGGCATGTTCCTGTTCGGTCCGGCCGTGGTGCTGAGCGCCTTTCTGCTCTTCCTCGTCCAGCCCCTCGCCGGGAAACACCTGTTGCCTCACCTCGGAGGCTCGGCGGCGGTCTGGTCGGCGTGTCTGCTTTTCTTCCAGACGGCCCTGTTAGCCGGCTACCTCTATGCCCACGCCCTGACGCGCTGGTTGCGTCCGCGCCAGCAAACCCTGGTGCACTCGGCCGCCCTGCTGGCCTGCCTTCTGCTGCCGCGTCCTGCCATCGAAACAGGGCCCGGAGCACCCCACCTGATCGCCGCTCTGATCCGCTCCATCGGCCTGCCCTATCTCATCCTGTCCGCCACCAGCCCGCTGCTCATGCACTGGTACTCCCTGATGCATCCGGCGGGCCGCCCCTACCGGCTTTCAGCCTGGTCCAACGCCGCGTGCGCAGTGGCGCTGCTGAGCTTTCCGTTCTTCTGGGAGGCTCGTTTCGGCCTGCGGCGGCTGGATCAGATCTGGTTCTGGGCGTTCGTTGCGGAATCGCTCCTGTTGATGGTCACCGCTGCCGGAATCTACAACGCGAACCCGGCGGTGCCGCCGCTGCCGCTGATTAGCGGTACGCCCTGGGCGGACCGGCTCCGCTGGCTCTCCTGGCCGGCGCTGGGCGCGGGCTTTTTGATGGCCACCTCCACGCATCTCTGCCAGGTGGTAGCACCGGCGCCGCTGCTCTGGGTGTTGCCGCTGCTGGTTTACCTGCTCAGCTTCGTCGTGGTGTTTGAACGCGACCGCTACCGGCCCGTGCCCGGCGCGGCCACGGCGCTCGGCGGGCTCGTGCTGATGACCGGCGGGTTGCTCTACTTCGATCTCCAGGCCGCCCTCGTGGTGAATGTGGCGCTCTACACCGCCGGGCTCTTTCTGGTCTGCCTGTTCGCGCACGGCGAACTGGCGCGCCGCAAGCCGGAACCGGCCCGCCTGACGAGCTTCTGGAGCCACGTCGCCGCCGGCAGCGCCCTGGGTTCGTTCGCGGCCGGATCGCTGTCGCCGGTCCTGTTCAAGGGCTATTTCGAACTGCCGCTGCTGATGGCGGCCACCTCGGCGCTCTGCCTGTGGCGGCTGCGCGCGGTTTCGCGCTTCCCCCGCCAGGCCGCCGCCTTCACCGCCATCCTGGCAGCCACGCCGGCGCTGGCGCACGTCAGCGGTTACTACTCTGGTCTGATCGCGTCCGGCCGCAATTTCTACGGCACATTGCGCGTCGTGGACGAAGGCCGTATCCGTAAACTGCTCCACGGCCAGGTCACCCATGGCTCGCAGTTTCTGGACCCGCCCCGGGACCACCAGGCAACGGCCTACTACGGCCCCAACAGCGGCGCCGGGCTGCTGCTCAGCCGGCCCGGCGCCAACCGCCTCATCGGCGTCATCGGCCTCGGCGCCGGCACGCTCGCCACCTATGGCCGCGCCGGCGACGCGATGGTCTTCTACGAAATCAACCCGATGGTGATTCAGATGGCCCGGCTGGATTTCCGTTACCTGCGGCAATCGGAGGCGCGCATCCAGATCGTCGAGGGCGACGCCCGCCTGCGGCTCCACCAGGAGGCCCCGCGGAACTTCGATGTGCTGGCCGTGGACGCGTTTTCCGGCGACTCCATCCCCATGCACCTGCTCACGCGCGAGGCCATGACGCTCTATCTGCGCCACCTCGCCCCCAACGGCACCCTCGCGCTTCATATCTCCAACCAGTTCCTCAACCTGGAACCGGCCGCCGCCGCTCTGGCCGCCGATGCTGGCCGGCAGGCCACCACCATCACCGGCTGGCCCGATCCGGCCAATGCCGTGCTGGCCTCCACCTGGGTTCTGATTCAGAATCGGCGGCCCGCCGTGCCTCCGGCCCCGCCTGCCGTCCGAGTCTGGACCGACGACTGGAACTCGCTGCTGCCTGCGCTACGCTAAACAAATACTCCTATGCTGGAACAAAACATCTTCCGTGAGTACGATATCCGCGGCGTGGCCGATCGCGACATGCCGACCGAGGGTGTGGTGGGTTTGGGCCGCGCGCTCGGCACCTATCTGCGCCGTCAGGGCGCCCCCAAGGTCAACGTCGGCCGCGATGTGCGCCTCAGCGGCCAACGTCTGCGCGATGCTTTGGTGGAAGGGTTGCTTGCCTCGGGATGCCAGGTGACGGACCTGGGGGTTGTCCCCACGCCGTTGCTCTACTACTCGGTGGAGCATCTCGGATCGCAGGCCGGCGTGATGATTACCGGCTCGCACAACCCGGCGGACTATAACGGCTTCAAGACCATGCTGGGCAAGGGCACCATCTACGGCGCCGCCATCCAGGAGGTCTACCGCATTCTCGCCGAGGGCGATTTTGAATCCGGCGCCGGCAGCCTGGCCACGGCCGACGTGATGCCTGCCTACGTAGACGAGGTCGCATCATCGTTTCATTTCTCCCGCCGCGTGAAGGTCGTCTTCGATGCCGGCAACGGCGTCGCTGGCCCCACTATGCACGCGCTGCTGGAGAGGCTCAACGTGGACGCCATCGAGACCTACTTCGAGATGGATGGCCGCTTCCCCAACCATCATCCCGACCCGACGGTGGAAGAGAACCTGGAGCCCTTAAAGAAAGCCGTCCGCGAATCCGGCGCCGAACTCGGTATTGCCTACGACGGTGACGCGGACCGCATCGGCGCCGTGGACGAGCAGGGCCGCGTGGTGTGGGGCGACATCCTGATGTTGATCTATGGCCGCGAAATCCTGACCCGCAAGCCGGGCGCGACGTTCATCAGCGAAGTGAAATGCTCCCAGACTCTCTACGATGAGCTCACCCGGCTGGGCGGCAACCCCATTATGTACAAGACCGGCCACTCGCTCATTAAGGCCAAGATGAAAGAAGAGCACGCCGAGCTCGCCGGCGAGATGTCCGGCCACATGTTCTTCGCCGACCGCTACCACGGCTACGACGATGCGCTCTACGCCGCCTGCCGGCTGATCGAAATTGTCGCCGACTCCGGCCAGCCCCTATCGGCGCAGACCGCCGGACTGCCCGTCACCGTCACCACGCCGGAGTTACGGGTCGATTGCGCGGACGAGCTGAAGTTCGCCATCGTCGAAAAGGTGAAGGCGCATTTCCAGGCCATCCGCCCCTGCAACGTCATCGATGGAGTGCGCGTGCAGTTTGAGCACGGCTGGGGTCTGGTCCGGGCCTCCAACACGCAACCCATCCTGGTCCTTCGCTTTGAAGCCGATACCCAGGAGCACCTGGACGCCTATCGGGCCGAGGTGGAGGCGGCCGTCGAAGCGGCCAAGCGAGGATAGGCCGGGCTCAGACGAGCGCCTTCCTGCAGTAGGCCACGCACTTCTTCATCTCGGTGAGTACATCCGAGCCCGGCGGCGTGTTGTACTCGTACTCGATGCTGGCGGGGAACTTGTACTTTTTCTGCTTCATCAGTTGGAGGACTTCCGTGAGCGGCGTGCCGCCCTGGCCCCATGGCATATTGGGGCCATTGGGCGGGCCTTTGCGGTCTTTGAGGTGCAGGCTGGCGATGCGGGCGTGGTACTTCTCGATCAATGGGACGGGCGACTGGCCGTTGACGCCGTAGTAGTGGCCGGCGTCGAAATTCAATGCGGTGTAGGGTGACGCCGCCAGGACTTTGTCGAACCCGGACGCTCCGCCCTGGCCGTGGGTGTGAAAGGCGATGTTCAGCTTGCGCTTGGCGGCATAGGCGGCGACGCGCTGGAGGAGTTCATCGTTGGTGGGCAACTCCATGGTGATGTGGTTGGCGCCCAGAGTCTGCGCGACGTTCCAGATGTAGTCGTATTCCTGGTCAGACATGGCCAGAGTCGGCGGCAGTTTGAACGCGTAGATTCTGACGCCGCCCTTTTCGTACATCTTGCGAAAGGCCTTGTACTTGTCCATGGAGACGGAAAGGCGCCATGCCTTCATCGCCTCAGGTGTACGCGCGGGCGGCGCCGGCGCGCCGGCATAAGTTTCGGCGGCCGCGCTCATCAGTTCGACGGCGCTGATGCCACAGTCCACCGAGTATTGGAGGATCTGCTCGGCGCTGCCGGGCAGGGCGCGAAAACTGTAGGTGATGGCGCCGATCTGGACTCCGCCGAACTTGGAATTGGGTTTGGCTGCCAGCAGCCGGGTGGAGGCAGCGGCGGCGAGAGCGAACCGTCCGAGATCCCGTCTTGTGTAGAGCATGGGCTTCCTTTCCACGTTGATCCTACCGCACCGGTGCGATGCGGATCAGGTCCGTCCTGGCGTGGTCGTCCTCCGACACGCGGGAGAGCGCATAGACAGAGCCGTCTTTGCCGGCCGCGATGGAGTTGACGTAGTTGGGCCGCTGGCCGTTTGCGAAGAAGATGGGGCCGTGGTCCGTGTAGTGCCGCGTGGGGATATGCCAGGTGATGAGGTGGAGATTCTCGCGGCCTTTGGATTCGCCCTTGGCGGTGGAGTCCTTGCCTTTGACGCGGCGCCCGTTCTCGTAAACGGGCCCTCCGGTCAGGTAGTAGATCGTCTGGCCGTCGGCGCCGGGCGTGAAGCCGAGATAGCCATAACTGAACTGATCGAACATGCCGCTGCGCTTGGAATCCTCGCTGGTCAGGCGGTCCAAAACCTCCACCTGGCCATTGACGGTGCCGTAGCGGAAGAGGTAGCCGGAGTTGCCGTGCACACCGTAGATGGCTTTGTCCGGCGCGTACCAGAATGTCTGGCGCCAGTTGTAGCCCATGTGCCCGGCGCTGGAGGGATCGTAGAGGCCGAAGTAGTCTTTCTTGAGGTCGTCAGAGGTGATGGCTGCTATCGTTTCCGTGGCGTGGTCGTAGCGGTGGATGAGGCCGTCGGAGGTGGAGAAGTAGACGGCGCCATCTTCGGGATTGACGGCGAGCGACCGGCAGATGGTGCGGAAGGTGGCGCCCTTGCCGTCCTCACCCTGCTCGGAGACGGGGCCCAGATCCCTCAGTTGTCTGGTGGGCAGGTCATAGCGGATGAGGCGGCCGGTGGGCCAGGTGAGACCGTAGAGGCGCTGGCGCCGGGTGTCCATCGCGAACGTGATGATGCCCTCATTGCGCGGCGCGACGGCGAGCGATTCAAACTGGCCGGTGGCGATATCGTAGGCCAGGAAATGCCCGCCGGGATAGGGCTTCATGCCCTTGGGCGGGATGCCGGGCTTCTCCATGCCATCAATGATCGAGTAGAAACCGAGATGGGTGGCGAAGTAGAGCTTGCCGTTGGCCTCGGCGAAGCTGACGTGGCTTTTGCCCTGGGCGATGGCGTTCAATCCCTTTTCGCCGGCGGCCTCTGTGAGGTCTCCTAGGTGTTTCGCCGCGCCGGTCTTGGGGTCGTAGACGTACATCTGCGCGGCTAGATCGGCCTTCTCCGAGGACAGGACGTAGTAGATGCGTCCGTCGCTGGCGCAGGAGATGGCGTTGTAGGTGTCGTGAGCCTCGGCGAAGCCGGAGTCAATGATAGTGGCGGTGAGCCGCGCGGGGGTGGTGGGCGGCGCGGGCGCCGTCTTCTGTTCAGTGCAGCCGATTGTGATGAGAGTGGCCAGCAGAAGGATGAGGCGCATGGTGAACTCCAGGTTAGGCGCGTGCCAGGAGCGCGGCATTGGCGCGGATCTTGCGGACGGCCTCGGCGATCTGATCCATGTCGACGCGCGGGCCGATCAGCATGTTCTGCGTGAACCACACCGCCTCCGAACAGAGCTTGTCGTTGGCCGGGCAATGGTTCTGCTCCTCCCACTGCTTGAGACGCGCGGCGGAGAACAGGCGTTTGTAGCCGCGCGACTGGATGGTGTTGCGGATGAACGGCTGCGTGTTCAGCGGGCTGTAGCCGCCGCTGCACGGAATGCCCTCGGCCGACAGCGCCTTCAGGAACTTCTCACGCGGCAGGCCGGCGAATGCCTGGGCATCATAGCGCGCCATGTAGAGATGGTAAGCGTTGTTGGTGCAGCCGGCATACATCGCTGCCGGCTCCAGGCCTGGGCTCTGTTTCAGCAGAGTGGTCAGGTACTGGGCGTTAGCGGTGCGGGTGCGCGCCTGCTGTTCCAGGCGCGCCATCTGGGCCAGCAGGAGCGCGGCTTGGAACTCCGTGAGGCGCAGATTGGCGCCGGAAGAGGCGTAGGCGAAGTTGGCGCCGATGGCGCGCAGGCCGCTGCCGTTGTTGTGAAAGGCGTAGGCCCGCTCGCGGAGGTCTTCGTCGTTGAAGAGAATGGCCCCGCCTTCGCCGGAGTTCAAGTTCTTCGAGGCCTGGAAACTGAAGCATCCGGCCTCGCCGAGCGTGCCCACTTTGCGGCCCTTCCATTCGGCGAGGTGGGCCTGGCAGGCGTCCTCGATTAGCGGGATCTTCCGTTGGCGGGCGATGGCGAGCAAGGCATCCAGATCGCAGACATTACCGCCGAGGTGGACGGGCATGAGGGCGCGCGTGTTCTCGTTGATCAGCGGCTCCACCTTGGTGGCGTCCATCTGGAAGGTGCGCGGATCGATATCGACGAAAACGGGCAGAGCGTACTGGCGGAGTACGACATTGACCGTGGCGGTGAAGGTGTAGGGCGGGATCAGGACTTCGTCGCCGGCTTCCACGCCCAGCACGTTGAGCGAGATGAAGAGCGCGGAGGTGCCGTTGGCCGTGGCCAGGCACTGCCGGGCGCCGGTCAGCGCGGCGTAGGCGGCTTCGAAGCTCTTGACCTGCGCGCCGCTGCCGCGATACCACTTGCCACTGCGGAGGACGGTGAGCAAGGCCTGCTCTTCGTGCTGGTCAAAGACCGGCCATTCCGGGAACGGCGTGGCGCGCACCTTGGCGCCGCCGAGCAGGGCCGGTTGGTTGGGGGCGAGCGCTACGCCGGCCGCGGGTGCGGCGGCGAGGAAGTGACGGCGGGAGAGATCGGGGTTCATGGGAATCCCTTCCATCTTAGTCCTGCTGTTATTCGGATGTTATTCGGAACGCAGGGCCTCCACCGGATTGACTGACGCGGCGCGGCG
>JBBQLF010000119.1:0-9911 GCA_038327695.1 Bryobacterales bacterium | reverse complement strand
GGGTTTTTCCCCCCCCCCTCCCCCGCGGCCCCGGCTCCGCGCCGGCCCCCCCCACGGCCAGTGCCGCTTGTTAGATCCGTCACCCTCGCGCCTGGCGGCACTTCCAGTTTGAGTGGCACCGCGCCACCCCAGTTGGTCAACACGGCCAGGTATCCGCCCTTTGCCGTCAGCACCCGCAGCCCTGCCATCTCCATGCCGGTGCCCAGCCGCACCGCCGCGCCTTTGGCCGCCTCCAGGGCAGGCCGGGCGATCCACTCGCCAGCCTCCGCTGTCGCTCTCCGCAGATACCCCAGCGTCAACGCAGTCCCGTAGTAAAGCGCGCGCCCTTTCCCGTAGCGGTGCTCCACCACCTCGCCACCTTTCACCACGCAGCGCCACAACTCACCCGTCTTCTCGCCGCCGTCTCTCAACGGAAACGGCTCCCACATCGGCTCAATGTCTTCCACGGTGAAGCCGAAGACATCCGGCAATGGCCCCGGCGGGTTGCGCTTCGTCACACCCTCCTCGTCTTTCCAGCCCACCAGACCGTCCGCCCAGACGGTCCCGCCATCGCGCACGAACTCGCGAATCGCCGCGCATGATTTACTGGAAAGCGCATAGCAGTAGGGCAAGTAGAGTACTGCGTACGGCAGAGGCTGACCGGACTCCAGTTCACTGACGTCCAGGAAATCCACGGCTACATGGGCCCGGTGGAGCGCCTTGTAGCAACCCATCAACGAGCCCATCAGTTCATCCGCCGGCCGTCGCCGGCCTTCGATGCCGTACAGCAACATCGCATCGCGGTTGTACAGGATCGCCGAACTGGCCTTGACCGGCTTGGCGCCGCGGAACACCTCTGTGTTTTGATCCAGGACTTTCGCAACGGCCGCCGTCGCCCGCGTCCTCTTCGTGTCCTCGCCGTCCGGCCCGGCCAGCGCCCACTCGCCGGCTTCGTTGCCTTCCGTGCGCGGATGCCACAGCCAGAAGACGATCCCTCGCGCCCCATTCCCGATGCCGTCCCAGAGCCACCGCGTGATCTCTCCGCTTGTCGGATTCAGCGGACGCGACCCCGTAAAGACGGTGGGGCGAACTCCCAACTGCGGCCCACCCCGGCCACGTCCAGGTAGTACCGCCCGGGCTTGGTGAGCTTCGTGAAATCCGCCGCCTGCACTGAGTCACCGGAGTCGGCCTCTGTCTGAGCCGCGCCCAGCTTGCCGCGGAACACGGTCTTACCGTCCGGGGAACGGCGCACCGTGAACTCGCTCGCCGCCGTCTTTGCCGCCACGAGCGCCAGCTTGGTCTGGCCGGGCACGTAGCCGGCCTGGTCCACTTTGATTTCTACTACGGGCTGGGCGGCGAACACGGCAGCCGTGGAAAGGAGGAAACAGACGAGTGACCTCATTGCTAATTGCCTCTCGGAGGATGTCCCTTCTCGTTGGAGTACTGGTGCAGCATGGGTAGCTTAGCCGGCGGGACCATCGCATCCCAACTGGTCACCAGCGCGGGCTCCGGCACCGCGGAGGCGGCGCTGAAGCGGAGTGTCACAATCTGCTGCGGACGGACAGGAAAACTGTACTTGGGGCCGCCGGCCAGGCGCTCGGCGCGGTTGCCGTTCATGTCGGTCCGGGCGGCGGTCTTGTGCGGCAGCGACAGCGTCACCTCCGCTGTGCCGGCGAAGCCGAGGCACTCGACGAGGCGCACCTCAATGTCACTGCCGAGCCGCCGCATCGCCTCCACCACCACGTTGTCCGAAGTCGTGAGGAACGACCTCGCCGGCTGCGCGGCCCGGTTGGGGACAACCACCGGCTGGCAGTTGTACTCCCACGCCATCTGTGGAATCCTCGCCTGCTGCCACTCGCCATCGTGGAGGACCAGTGCGTATTGGAGGACGTGGCGGCCTTTGCCGCTCAGCCAGGAATTCGGGTAGCCGTAGTACTTGTCCGTCGCGTTGTACAGATAGACGATGGGCGTGTTGCCGTTCAGTTCGCGGCCGGTGGCGCCGCGGTCCAGAAGGGCCGCTCCGCCGCCTCCGGCCAGCGCGTAGTGGGACCATCGGACCGCAGGCACGATGCCCTTGGTCCAGCCACGCAGTGCTGGGTTCGGCTGGCTCCAGGAGCCGTGAGAGAAGCCGTACGGTATGCCCCGCCGGACCTCGCTGATCGCGCCCGCCAGCGGGAATTCCGCCACAACGACCGTCAGATTCGGCAGGTCGTTCAGCTCCGTGGTGAAGTCGATCCGGGGATAGTCGTTGTAGAAAGTGATGCTCCGGCGGCACAGCCCGCCACCGAGGAACGGACCCTCCACGGAGACCACCGTGGCCACCGGGCCCTGCCGCACCTGGAGTGTCTGTTCGTGATCGCTGGTGGAATCCAGCCGGTTGCGCTCCGGCCTGGGCAGCATGAAATCACCGGCTTCTCCCTTCTGCGCTTTCGGCCTCTCGGCCACGATCACGTTGGCCGGCCCGGCGAGCATTTCTTTCCCGCTGGCGCGCAGTTTCACGCTCGTGATGGCGCCGGTCTTCGGATCCATCTGCACCATGTAATGCCTGGTTTCAATGCGCGCAGGCAGCGGGATCTGGCGGGCTTCCGCCGGCGCCTGCGCCGCCCTGGCCCAGCCGCCGATGCCGAATGGGGGCAGTTCCGGCTGGCACAGAAACAAGCCGCCCTCCATGGGTTGGCCGGCGGCGCCCTCCAGCGGAGCCGGCAGCAGCACAGGGTCGCGCCGCTTCCAGTTCAGCGGATTGTACAGGCCGAGTCCCTTGCCGGCGGGCAGCATGGAGCCGCCTGCGGCCTCCAGGGCCGCCGCGGAGTGCTGCTCCACCCATTGAAACCGGTCTTTCACGTCCCAGGATTTCTCGTGCTCAAAGACCATGCCGCCGGCCGAACCCCACAGCGTGTTGCGGTCCATGTTGAGGAACATCAGAGTCCAGGCGTTGTAGAGCTCTTGCGACGGGTAGGCCGCTCCACCCCGCAGGCTCGCCACCGTGGCCAGCGATTCCGCCGCTTGCAGCAGGTGCTCGCACTGGCGGTACCAGCTCTTCACGCGCGGAGACTCTATCCAGAAAGAGTCGAAATCGTAGGCCGTCCCGCCCGCCATGGTGGGCACTGTCAGTTGGCCCGCCCGGTCCAGAGCCTGCAATTCGTCCAGGTACTTGCCGAGGATGGAGAAGCGGATCTCCGGGTGGTCCGGGTTCTGTTTCCACTGCTCCAGGAACTCCGCTGGGAACTCCTTGCGCGTGGGCGCCAGGGCATAGTCGGCGCCGCCGGCAAAGACGAGAATGGGCGCCCCTGCCGGGGTGATCTTCAGTTTGTCCTGCAGTTGGCGTTCCACCTCGGCGGTTTGTGCCGCGGTCAAGGGCTCCTTGGCAGACATGACTGTTCTCAACTCGCTGTAGTGGCCCGGCGACAAGGTCAGCACGCGCGAACCGTCCGGGGAAACGGTCCAATGCACGGCGCTGCCCGTCGGGTTCTTGCGTGTGTAGACCATCGCTTCCAGGCCGAGGCCGGCGGCGATCTGCGCCATCTGGTCATGCGTGCCGCAGACGTCAATGGTCCAGGCGAAGCGAGGCTGCACTCCGAAAGTCTTCCGTTGCCAGCGGAGCCCTTCCACGCCCAGCCGCACCAGGGCCTCGCCACCGGAAAGGTTGATGGTGGATTCCAGAAAGAAGCCGTTCACCAGTTCGACACGCCGCGCTTCGATGCCCTTCTTCAGCTCGGCCATCCTCTCCGGCTTGAAGTTCAGCATAGCGATCATGTTGTTGACTTCGGAGAGGACGAAGGCATACTGCGGGTCGTCCCGCACTCGATCCAGATGATCGAAGTAGCTGTTGGCGCAGTAGACCCGCTCCATCGAGAAGTTGGTGAGCCAGCCGCAACTGGCCGGATGGAAATTCGGAACGACGTACACGCGCCGGCCCTTCAGGGTGGCGGTATTGCCTTGCCCCAGAAGTGGACCGGCCGCCACGGCGGCCAGCAACGCCCTCCGGCTCAGCGCACCTGTCCTTATCTTGCCTGTTGGCATGAAACGCTCCTGTTCCCGCAAATGGCCTGTTCGAATTCCTAGATGTTCCAGGACGGATCCCAGGTGACGCGGGACTTGGTTTGAAACGCCCGGTTGGCCATGTAGCAGGCCACGCAGGAGTAGTAGGCCGCCTCGACGTGGGCCACGGGCCGCTGGCGGGTCTGGATGCACTCCAGCCAGTTCTTCAGCAGCCCCGCGGCCGTGGCGCCCGTGCCGCCGCCGGTCGCCTTGGGCGACTTGCTGAACTTCCCGTTGGGCACGTACTCCCATCCTTTGTCCACCATGTAGCGCTCGGCCCACAGCGTTCCGCCTGTGCCGCGCAGTTCCACGCCGGCGCTGGTACGGACGCCCGGAGCGGTGAGGCATTCGGCGGTAAAGGTGACCGTGACACCGGGATATTCCAGGATGGTGGTGATGACGTCGGGCGTATCCCGGTCATTCTGATAGAAAGCCGAGCCGCCGCCGGAGACGGCCGCCAGTGGCGCCTTGAGGTCCAGCCAGTGATGGGCGGAATCCACCACATGGATGCCGATGCCCATAATCATGCCGCCGTCATAGTGGAGCCACTTGTAGGGGCTGAAGTAGATGTTGGGATTCCAGGGGACTTTCGGCCCGTTGCCCAGCCAGCGCTCCCAGTCCAGGCCGCCCGGCTTCTGCTCCATCCCGGCCGGCGGCTCCAACACGTAGCCGGAGTTGCTGAGGTACCACGTGCGGGCGAGGCCCACCTTGCCGATGATGCCGCTCTCGATGTAGTTCTTCTTCGCCTCGACAAACTGCTCCATCGCGCGGCCCTGCGTGCCCACCTGCAGGACGCGCCCGGTCTCGCGCACGGCCTTGACCAAGGCCTGCCCGTCCCGCGGATTGTGCACCATCGGCTTCTCGACGTAGACGTCCTTGCCGGCGCGCAGGGCATCGATGGCGATGGGGGCGTGCCAGTGGTCCGGCGTGGCCACGATGACGGCGTCGATCTCCTTGTGCTCCAGCAAACGCCGGTGATCGCCGTATTTCTTCACCTCGCGGCCGGCGGCCTTTTCGGCCTGATCGCGGCGCACGTCATAGACATCGCAGACGGCCACGTAGTCCATATCGCCGAGCTTGTTCAGCTCGCGCATCAGGTACTGCCCGCGCCCGCCGGTGCCGATGACGCCGATCTTGGGCTGGGCGCCGGCGCCCCAGGCTTTGGCCGCGGCCGCGGCTGAAAGAAACGTCCGTCTCGTCGCAAACGACATGTGTGTCCGGAACCTCCGGAGCCAGCATATCGCTTTCGGCGGACCCATGCAGCGCCCGAAGGCACGGGCCTTTCGCGCCCGATTTTAACGTTCTAGTACTCGCTGCGCACGGAATGGTACTTCCGGTCTAATGTGGAAGACAGAGGCGCCGCTCATACTCCACTAGGGGCATCTGGCACAGAGTGCCGGGAGAGCCCGAAGAGGAGGAGTAAATGCGTTATCTGCTCGCGAGTTTCCTGTTGGCCTGCATGAGCATCCATGCCACGCCAATCTCGGCCATCACGATCACTGGCATACCCGGCGGGGGCAATCTTGTCCAGTGGGACACCCCGGTGGGCGGGGCCGTTTCTGACATCTGGCGCGACCTGGGCGGTAGCTTCGGTGCCTATGCCAGCAACCAACTCAACGTCAATGCCGGCGACGCCGGGATTGCCAACCTGCGCGGGGAAGGATACGGTGGCCAGACCTCCGTGGGGCTGGCGTTTCTGCAGACGTACGGCGGCCTGACCGGGTACCAGATGGACGTGACCCGAGGCGCGGACACTCTCTCGCTCACCTGCACCTATTCCGGGACCCAATCCTGCGTCGGCGCGGGCGCCGCAACATTGAACGGCTTCACCGTCTCCAACCTGTTGATGAATACGATCCGGGCCAATGTGGTTGGTGGGGTCGCCGATGGTCCGGCGCCAGGATCGGGCACGAACATCTCCGATGTCACTGTGAGCTTCGAGTACACGGCAGACGCGGCGGTACCTGAACCCTCCACCTTGGCGCTGATGGGGGCAGGTCTGGTGGCCCTGGGCTTCCTCCGCCGCCGATAGCCGGGGATCCGGAATTCCCAGCCAAGGACCGCAAGCGGGGCACGGCGCACAAGCCGGCGTTTCCCTCCTACGCCAGTGCATGCCCAGGCGGGCTTCCGCTCAGAGTGGAAGCCCGCCTGGGCGTGCATCGGACAGCACGCGGCCGGCAGGGCTACCAGTTCAGCTTGAGCCCGAACTGGAACTGGCGCGCGTCATTGGCCGAAGTCCAGGCCAGCGGCGACGTGGGCGGCGCGCCCGCGATGCCCCGGATCGGATTCGGCAGCGCACTCAGCGGCACCGCGCCCACCGTGTTGTTCAGCGAGCGGAAGTTGGTGTGGTTGGCCAGATTGAAGCCTTCGGTAATGAACTCCAGGGATCGCTTGGCATCGTTGCTGAGCGCGAAGCGCCGCGACAGCCGCAGGTCAAAACTGATGTAGCCCGGTCCGCGGCCGATGTTGCGCCCGGCGCCCACGGGCCTGTCGTTGGTGACGTAGCTGTCGTTGTTGATGTCCACGCCAGTAAGCAGATTGAACGGCCGGGCGGAATTGGCGCTGAAGATCGGCGAGAGGTTCCAGCCGTGCAGCACCGGGTTGCTGGCTCCGGACTGGTAGACGCCGTTGATCACCACGCGGTGGCTGTGGTGAAACGACGACAGCGCTCGTTCACAGCGCTTGCAGAGCTGATCCATCGGTGAGTAGTCGGAGTTGAAATCGGTGAAGTCGTCTATGGCCTTGGACCATGTGTAGTGGGCGGCGACGGTGAAGTTGCGGCGCATGCGCCGGTTCACCTGCAGGATGCCCGCATGATAGTTGCTGTTGCCGTCATAGGTGAAGATGTTTTTCTGGAGCAGCGTCGGATCCACACGGCCGTAGATGGGCGTGCCGCCGGGCCGGGTTTGACCGGAGTAGAAGAGGTTGCGGCCGGTGATGCGGGCGATGCCCAGGGCGCGGTTGAAATTGTAGCCGGCGGAGACAGACCACTCTCCGAAACCACGCTCAATCTCCAGGCTGCCTTGCTGGGCGTAGCCCTGACGAAGCGGGTCGCTCCCAAACTCCACGCGCAGCGGCATGCCGGGGCCGATCCGCACGCCGTAGGGGAGTAAATCCGCCGGTGTAATGGCGCGGACGCCCAGGACACCGGAACGGAGCAAGCCCTGGTAGATATCGGCTGAGGTGGTGGGCCGCCCGGTCTGCGGATTGATGATCTGCGGGATGCCGGTCAGGGGCAGGAAGACCTGGTTGATGTACTTGCCGGAGAGGGTGTCGGCGATATTGACCACCTGGAGATTGGTGGGCATGTAGTAAATGCCGTAGCCGCCACGCACGGCGAGGCGATGCTCCTTGCCGGGCGACCAGGCAAAGCCGAAGCGCGGCGCGATGTTGTTCCTGTCCGTGCCCACCACCGGCGAGTTGACCTCCAGGTCATACCGCACACCGAAGGTCAGCGTGAGGCTCGGATGGACCCGCCACGAGTCCTGGATGAACAGGCCGAAACGCTTGGACCAACCGGTCCACCGGGGATTGCCGAAGCCCTGCTGATAGAACGTGGGCAGACCGAGGGAGAAGGCCTGCAGGGCGCTGACGGGCTGGCTGAGATTGGGGATCAATGCGGACTGGCCGCTGGCCTGAAGCCCCTGCTGGATGAGCGCGACGGCGGCCGTGCTGCCGGTGGCGCCGGTGATCACATTGCTCAGCGGGACGGCCTCGCCGAAGCCGAACCGGCCGCTGAAGAACGTCTCCGAGATCACCCCGTCGCGCACTGGATTCAGATCGGCGCCGAACTTCAAGTCGTGGGCGCCCGAGTGGTAGTTCCAGTTCTGCATCGCCTGGTAGTGGCGCTCATAGGTGCGCGAGGGCAGGAAGATCTCACGGCCGAACAAACCAAAGCCAGTCACATTCTGTTCCGGGCCGATGGCGTCGGTGGGGATGACATAGATGTGGTTGTAGTTGAACATCGCGCGCGTCTCCACCACCCATCGCGAGCCCAGCAGCAGCGTGTCGCTGAGCATGGCGGTGCCATCCCAGAAATCGAAGCTGCGCCCGCGGTTGTAAGCGACCAGCGCGCCGAACTGGTCATTCTGGTTCTTCAGCGTGGCCAGGCTGCCGCGGAAGTACACGCTGTGCGCATCGGAGAACCGATGGTCGATTCGCGCCGAAAGGCTGTTGTCCGTCTCGCCAAAGGGAAACGTCCCGCTGTTGGTGCTGAACGTCTTGGTGACGTACGGGTAATTGGCGGGCGTCAGCGCACCGGTCAACTGGTTGGCCAGTCCGGTGAGTTGCGGATTGCCAATCGCCCGCATTCCAGTTAAGAGGGCCTGCTGGGACGCCGTCACTTTTCCGAACGCGCTGGTGTCGCTCAGTATGGGCACAAACGCGGTCTCGTGCCGGTCCAGGCGCTCATAGGCCAGGAAGAAGAACGTCTTGTCCCGCTTCAGCCTGCCGCCCAGCGTGGCGCCGGCCTGCGAACGGGTGAAGGCTGACTTGCCGGGGTCGAAGTAGTTGCGCGCCTGGATGCTTCGATGGCGCAGGAATCCGAACACGTTGCCATGGAACTCATTGCTGCCTCCGCGCGTCACGATATTCACCGTGCCGCCCGAAGCCCAGCCGAACTCCGCCGTCACGGTGTTGCGGTTGATCTGGAACTCCTGCACGGCCTCCTGGCTGACGCTGAGCCGCACACCGCCGGAGTTGATGTAGTTCTCCACGCCGTCGATGAAGAAGCCGTTGCCACGGCCATTGCCGCCCCCAAAGCTGATGCCGGACTGCGGTGTCTGGGCGACGCGGTAGTCGGTGCCGTCCACCAGATCCTGGGTGGAGGCGGTGGCCGGCGAGAGCAACGCGAAATCGAGGTAGTTCCGGCGATTGATGGGCAGATCCCGGATTCGGCCCAGTTCGATAGTGCTGGCCTGCTGCGTGCGCTCGGTCTCCACCACGGCCGCCTCGGCGCTGATCTCAATCTGCTCCTGCATCCCACTAATCACCATTTGGACCAGCAGTGAGACCGTGTCCCCAACCCGGACTTCCACGCCATCCAGGATCTTGGTGGTGAAGCCTTGCGCCTCCACCTTCAGGCGGTAGCGGCCCGGAGGGAGAGTCGCGAAAGTGAACTCGCCCTGCGTATCGGCCACCATCGTTCGATTGAGACCCCGATCCGGGTCCGCCATGGAGAGGCGGGCCTTCGGCAGGGCCGCGCCCGTCTGATCGACGACCGCGCCCCTGACGTCCCCGGCGTTACTTTGGGCTTGTGGGTAGGCTGCTGTCGCCAGCAACAGGAAGATCGATATGGAGCGGCTAATCGACATTGACAACTCCCAGACCGCGGCTCGGCGGATAATGGGAGTCTAGCAAGGATGGGCTGATATGCAACATAGGTTTCCGGTTTTTTTTCTGTTTGCCTGCGGAGTGCTCTTGCCAGCCTGGAGCCTCGGCAAGACGGCACCGGACTACAAAGTAGGGGTCAGCCGCCTGGATATCACGCCGCCCGGCGGCGCCATCTGGATGGCCGGCTACGCCGCCCGCCAGACGCCTTCCCAGGGCGCGCTCCATCCTTTGTGGGCCAAGGCGCTGGCCATCGAAGACGGTAAGGGCGGCCGCCTGATCATGATCACCACGGATCTGATCGGTCTGCCTCGCGTGTTGACGGACTTCGTCGCCGCCGAGGCCATGGCGAAGTACAAGCTGGAACGGTCGCAGATCGTTTTCAACTCCTCGCACACCCACACCGGCCCGGTGATCCGCGGCAATTTGGACGTGATGGGCGCGCGCGTGCCGGCCCACAAGCCGGCGGTGGAAGCCTACACGGCCGAGCTGCGCGCCAAGCTCCAGACTCTGATCGGCGCCGCGCTGGGCGACCTGCAGCCGGCCTCGCTGGCCTTCGAATACGG
>JBBQLF010000118.1:0-9928 GCA_038327695.1 Bryobacterales bacterium | reverse complement strand
TGCAGGCGTACGCGTCGATGATGGACCACATCACGTTTCTGCCGTGCCCTGGCAATCACGAATACATGACGGGCTCGCTGGCCCCCTATCTGCGTCTGCGCGTGGCGCCCGGCGGCGCGCTGAGCTACTACACGCTGCGCTGGGGGCCGCTGCAGATCTTCTCACTGGATTCCAACGAGCCGCTGATGGCGGGGCCGGGCCAGAACGTCATGCTGCAGTGGCTGGCCGAGGAACTGGACAGCAGCGAGGCGTTCTGGCGGATCGCCATCTTCCACCATCCGCCCTACACCGCCGGCAAGCATAAGGACGATCCGTTTGTGGCGCTGGTGCGCGAGTGCCTGGCGCCCATCATGGAAGCGCGGCGCGTGCCCCTGGTGTTGAACGGGCATGAGCATCTGTATCAACGCAGTTGTCCGGTGTTCGGGGCCGAGCGGAGCGGCGCGGCAGGTGGCACCATTTACGTGACCACGGGCGGGGCCGGCTCCGCGCTCTATCCGTTCGCGGCCCACGCACTGGCGGAATACGGTGAGGCGCGGCACCACTATCTGCGGTGCCGGATTGAAGGCGGGCGGCTGGCGCTGGCCGCAGTCGACTATGAAGGGCGCGAGATGGACCGGCTGGAGATTGCGCCGGCGCCGGTGCTGCGCTCGGTGGAAAGCGCGGCCGGCGGAGCGGTGGGCTTGGCGCCGGGCAGCCTGGCGGTGGCGCGCGGCTGGAACCTGGGTGGCCCGGCTGTGCCGGCTGTGACCGTCAACGGCACGCCGGTGGCAGTGCTGGACAGTTCGGCCACGCTGCTGCGGTTCTCCATCCCCGCTATGGAAAACCGGATGGCGCTGGTGCGCGTGGAGACCGCCAATGGGTCCGCCCAGGTGGAGATCGCGCTGGCCGAGGCGGCACCGGCGCTGTTCCCGATCCAGCAGCGCAACCCGGCGCGGGCCGGCGAGTTGATCGCACTGCAGGCCACAGGCCTGGGCCAGCCGCCGAAACGCCTGCGGATCCTGCTGGCGGGCGCTCTGGCGGTCCAGCCCACGGCGGTGGCAGGGGCCAGCCTGGCGCCGGGCCTGTACCGGATCACCTTCCAGTTACCGGACGGGCTGGAGGCCGGCGAAATCGAAGTGCGGCTGGAGGCCGGCGGGGCGCTCAGCGACCCGGTCTCGTTGCTGGTCGCCCCAGGGCCTACCACTCAGGGCTGGTGATGGTGAACCACGTGCCTTTGACGATACCCCGGCTCTCGTCGACGTAGCGCATCAACTTGTCCTTCATGCCGGCGGCGACGGGCTGCCCGTTCAGGATGCTGGTGGCCTCCAGCGGGTCCTTGGTCAGGTCACTTTCAGGTACCGGACGGGCTGGAGACCGGCGGGGCGCTGAGCGCCCCAGTCTCGTTACTGGCCGCCTTCAGGGCCTACCACTCGGGGCTGGTGATGGTGAACCACGTGCCTTTGACGATACTCCGGCTTTCGTCGACGTAGCGCATCAACTTGTCCTTCATATCTGCGGCGACGGGCTGCCCGTTGAGGATGCTGGTGGTCTCCAGCGGGTCCTTGGTCAGGTCATAAAGCTCGTTGTAAGCGGCGCTCGGCAACACCCTGGAGTTCCACGGCGTGATGTGGAGCCACTCCGGCGTGCGGATGTAGCCGTGATTGCCCCAGCCGCCGACGATGTATTCGGTGGGCACTCTGTCTCCGGAGTCGATATAGGGCTTGAGGCTGCGGCCCGTGACGCGAGCGGGCGCCTGGATGCCCATGACTTCCAGCAGTGTAGGCATGACGTCGGTGTGCTGGACCAGGCCGGCGATCTTGGCCGGAGCCCGGCGGGGGTCATAGATCATGAACGGGATGTGGGTGAGTTGGGTGCGCATGCCACCCTCGCCTTTGTGAAACTCCCCATGTTCGCCCTGCATAGTGCCGTGGTCGGTGACGAAGACGATGACGGTGTTTTCCATCAGGCCCAGTTCTTCCACATGCGCCAGCAGCCGGCCGATTTGGGCGTCGACAAAGGTGACGTAGCCTTTGTAGAGTGCGCGGACGTGTTCGATTTCGACCGGCGAGAGGAGAGAAGCGGCGGCCGGCGACTGGATCAGGCGCGGGCCCGAGTAATCGCTCTTCATGAAGAGGCGGTAGTAGTCCTCGGGCGGGTCCCAGAACTCGTGCGGCGAGTAGCACTCCAGGTGGAGATAGAACGCCAGCTGGTCGTCGATATTATCGTCCAGCCACTGGCTCGCCTGGCGGAACAGCCGGGCGGTGGGCCAGTCTTCCTCACTTTTCCAGGTGAGGCGGCCAGCGAGATAGAGGGGCAGGAGAGGCAAAAGGCCGGCCTGGGCCCGGGCGAGTTGGGAGGAGTGAACCCAGGGGGTAAGATCGACGTCCTTGATGTGGTCGGTCTTGCAGCGGTCGTCTTCCTGGCCACGGATCCAGTGGAAGTAGTCGAAACCGCGGCTGAAGTTCTTGCCGGGCTTCCAGAGATGATGGGTATCGGCGATGATGGCGGTCTTGTAGTCGGCGTCGCGAAAGGTCTCTGACAGTGTGACATCCTCGGCGTAGAGCGGGTGCCAGCCACGGAACTTGGCGCCGTCATCGAACTGGGCCACCTGGTCGCCAGGAAACGCGCGGCGCCCGGTATAGAGGACGCGGCGGATGGGGATGGTGGGCATGATCTCGGGGTAGGCATCGAGAAACATGGTGGACCGGGCCGCGAGCCTGTCCAGGTTAGGCGTTTCGATGTTGCCATATCCGTAGGCGCCGATGTAGTGGGCGCTGAGGGTGTCCACAACAATCTCTATGACATTGAGGCGGCCGTCCGTGTTGGCGGCGGCGCGGCGCGGCGCGCTGGAGCGAGGTTGCGGCGCGGCCCGGAGCAGCGGCGCGGCGGTGAGGCCGGCCAGCATCGAGCGGCGTGAAAAGGAAGGCGGCTTGGAGGAAGAATCGTCTTTATTCATAGGTTTGATGCCGATGGCGGAAATTCGGAGTTGTTAGCCTTTTTCTCCGCCATCTCTATCTTAGCCAATTCAAAAGACGAAGCCCGTAACAAAAAGCGCCTAACCCGGATACAGTGTCATGCCACCATCGACGCGGATCACCTGGCCGTGGACGAAACGGCTGGCGCTGCCGGCCAGGAAGGCGACCACGTCGGCGATCTCGGCCGGCTCAGCATAGCGGTTGAGCGTGGTGCCGGCCTCCATCATGGCCGGATCCACCTTGCGCGTGGCACAGAAGCGGGCGGTCTTGGTGGGGCCCGGGCTTACGGCATTCACGCGGACGCCCTGGGACCGCAACTCGAACGCCAGACAGCGGGTGTAGTGGACCACCGCGGCTTTCAGCGTGGAGTAGACCACCTCCGGCGAGGTGCCGAAGTGGGCCGCGGCTGAGGCGATGTTGACCACCGCGCCGCCGCCCCGGGCGATCATCGGCGGACAGAAGGCCTGGCACATCAGCATGGTGCCGATGAGGTTGTTGTTCACCAGCGTCTGGATGTCCTCCAGCGAGATGTTCAGCGCGTTGTTCGGGTTGGGCTTGCCACCCTGTGCGCCGATGTCGCCGCCGGCGCAGTTGACCAGCACGTCCACCGGGCCGAGCTCGGCGGTTATCTCCTCCGCCATGCGGGCGACGGCGGCCGGATCCCCGATGTTGCCGGTGACGGTCATGGTCCGGGTGCCGAAGCGCTCCATCGCCTTCGCCACCGCGCCCAGATCGGCCGCCTCGCCGTACTTGGCCGGCGCGGTCCAGTCCAGATCATGGATCGCGACATCGGCGCCCAGTTCCGCCAGGCGCCCGGCGATGGTGCGGCCGAGGCCGCGGCCGGAGCCAGTGACGAGGATAGTCTTTCCGTTTAGTTCGTTGCTCATTGACGTTCCTTCCCTACATCCAGCCCAGCGCCTTCATATTGGCTGCGCTGCGCCGGATCATCTCCAACTCATACTGCACGATGATGGCGCCATCGTCGCCCCGCTCCCACGGCGTGCGGAAATCGGCGTCGTCCGGCAGGTGGCGCACGCGGGCCGCGGCCAGGCACGGCCCCAGCTCGGCGGCCGTCTTCGGCGCGTAGCCGTTCCACCACTCGGGCCGGAACAGGCGCACATGGCGGGCCTCCAGCGCGCCGGGCTCCAGCGAGGCGGTCAGCGTCTGATGATGTTCGGCCAGGATCGAAGCGATCTCAGGAAACGGAATGGCCCCGTCGCCGATGGCGCAGCGCACCAGGCGATAGCCTTCATCGGTCCATTGCACGTTGTAGTCCTTCAGGTGGACATGGCGCACCAGCGGCGCCACGCGGCGCACAAACTCCAGGGGCGCTTCCCCGACGGGCAGCGAGTTCCCGGTATCGAGGCAAATGCCGACGTTCGGGCCGCCCTCGGCGCAGAAGTCCAGCAACTCCTGGCTGCCGAAATCCTGGTGGTCCTCGATGGCGAAAGTGAGGCCGAGGTCGGCGGCGCGCGGAGCGTAGGTGCGGAGATTGTGGCGCGCGTTTTCAATTAGCTCGTGCCACTGCGCGCCCCACGCGTTGCGATCCCCGCACAGGACCGGGCTCAGCCCGAGCCGCACGATCCGGGCGCCGATGCCCACGGCGGAGGCGATGGCTGTGTCCACACCCTCCAGCGGCGGACCCAGACTGATCACCGGCGTCATGCCCAGCCCGGCCAGGCGCTCGCGCACGGCCGTAATCTGAGCCTCGTTGAGCTCGGCAATCCACGCATTGTGGATCTCGATCGTCTTCGCGCGCAGCTCCCGCGCCACCTCGATAAAGCCGGTCAGTCCCTTGCCGTCAGGGTTGGCGCGCGGCGTGCCCCGGCCCTGCAGACCGAGGTAGTAGGTAAGCCCGTACGGGTTGAGTCCGACTTGTAGCATCTATTGGAATAGTAGCGGAGCAAACTGGTGCAGGTGGCGGCGCCAGGTCTGCCATTCATGGGCGGTGCCCTGGGAAACGTAGAAGACGTTGCGGATGCCGGCCTTTTCAAACGTCTCATGCAGGGCCTGCGCCGATTGGTGGAAACGCGCTTCGCCGGTGCCGGCGCCCATCCAGAACAGACGGACCTTCTTGTTGAACGCCGCGGCATCGGCAAACGCTCCGTTGTAGGCCGTCTTCAGATCCGGACCCACGCGGGGCGGCGCGCTGAAGGCGCCGATCCAGGCGAAGGTGTCCAGGTGAGTGAGTCCGATCTGGAGCGCCTGGCCGCCGCCCATCGAGAGGCCGGCCAGAGCGCGCTGCTCGCGCTTGGCCACGGTGCGGTAGGTGCGATCGATCATGGGGATGAGGTCCTGGAGCATCACCTGTTCGAAGGCGTTCGGCTGGCCCGGCGCGGCGGCGTAGCCCTGGTCCATGACGACGATCATGGGCTTGGCCTGACCGGCGGCGATCAGGTTATCGAGGATGAAGTGGGCGCGGCCCTGTACGGTCCAGCCGCGCTCGTCCTCACCCGCTCCGTGTTGCAGGTAGAGCACCGGGTAGCGCTTTCTGGGTTGCCGGTCATAGGGGGCGGGCGTGTAGACGTAGGCGCGACGCCACGCGCCGGTGGTTTTCGAAAGATACCAGCGGATGCGGACATCGCCGTGCGGCACGTCTCTGGCGGCGTAGAAATCGGCCCCCGGCTCGGGCACGTCGATGCCGCTGGTCTGGCGGCCCCAACCGAAGAATGTCTCGCTCGCCGGGTCATTGACGGCCACGCCATCCACCAGAAACCAGTAGTAGTGGAAGCCGGGCACCACCGGCGGCGTGGTCAGGCTCCAGACGCCATCGGCGCCGCGCGTCATCTCCATCGGTCCCTTGCCGAGCCCGTTGTCGTCGCCGCCCGGCTGGAGTTGCACCTTGGCCGCGCCCGGCGCCTTGCAGCGGAACGTCACGCGGGCGTCTGTGTGAACGCGCGGATATTCAGCGCCACGCACGTTGGTGGAGGCGGGTTGGGAATCGGCCGGCGGCTGGCCGAAGCAGCAGAGGCTGACAAGCAGGGAGCCAACGAGGAATCGTGACATAGTCACGATCCAGTCTATTCCTCTTCGCGGGCGCGGCGGCTCACCACTCCAGCTCTTCGTCGTTGACCGGGACGCCGGCGCCCGGCGGCGGTGCGGGCGGCGTGGCTCGCCGGCGCCGCAGGTGCCGCACCAGCAGTGCCGCGCCCGCGCCCAGCGCGACGATGGGGATGGCCACCAGGTACGTCTGCTTCCGGCCCCGCGGTTCCAATAGGATTCGCTCGCCGTGTATGGCGACGTAGTGGGCGATAATCGCGTCGTCGGACTGGCCGGACTCCACCAGGCTGGCAATCTCAGCCCGCATCGCCGCGGCGCTCTCGGATCGATGCACCTCCACGCTTTCGCTCCAACAGCACGGCGCAATGAACTTCGCCTGGAGCCTCTTGGCCCGGTCCTCGGGCAAGACGGCTGCCGCCAGCGCACGGAGGGCAAATACTCTTCTGGATTCCATGACGGTATCCCCTTTCCCAATTCCTGATCTGGTGGTGGCGCTCAGGACCAGAAGGGAGGGGGACGTCCACGCAGCGCGTGCTCGTCCGGCGGCGCCGCGGGACTGGGCCGCCGGGCGGGCAGCGGGAGGACCTGGGCTGCCGTTGAGCCGAAGGCGAGCCGCGCGGTGATGGCGAGGGCGGGCGCCGCCGGAGGCAGTACCGCCCGCGGCCGGCAGCCTTCCCCACAGCGGGGTGTGGCCTGCCAGCCTGGCAACTGCCTGTCTGCTGCGTGCGGCTTCGCCTGGCGGCAGCAGCACGTCTTCATCCGGCGGCAGCAACTCATGCCGCAGGTCTCGCCGGCGCCACTGAACAGCGGCACCAGCGCGATGGCGTGCGGGGTAAGCATCGCCAGCACGATGGCGAGCGGCGCTGCAATCCGGATGGGGGTGGCCATGGGCCCAGCAGACTCCTAGTTCAAGATAGCAATCTCTGAGACACCAGCCGCAGATCCGGGCGGGAACTCCAACTGACAGAGCCATCACGGCCAGACTCCGGAAAGACGGCAAGCGCGCGCAGGCGATGGCGCCGCTCGCCTACGTTAGCGGGCCCGGCTGGCAGCCATGGGCGGGATCATCCTGGAGGAGAACCGGTCAGCCGGCCGCGCAGGCACTGCGCCGGCCCGGTACCCGGTACCGTACCAGTGAGGAATGGGCCGTTGGTTGGATCGACCCATCCAAACGGTTCGGGCACACTGAGACTGTAGCAAGATTCATTCTCCCCCCAACCTAAGAGAGCCGGCTCCGGGATCACTTCCGCAGCCGGCCATTTTTTTTGGCCCGGCTACGCCTGGCAGGCCCCGCCCGGCTTTTCGGTATCCATGAAGTAGTAGGCCAGCATGTGGCAGACGATCATGTGGCCGTCTTCAATCCGGCCCATATGCGGGTCGGCCACGTTGATCTCCAACTGCGACAGCCGCCCCAGTTGCCCGCCATCCCGGCCTGTCAGGCCAATCGTCTTGAGCCCCGCCTGATTGGCATACTCGACGGCGCGCAGGACGTTCGGCGAGTTGCCGCTGCCACTGATGGAGAGCAGCAGATCGCCCGGCTGGCCGAAGTTCTTCAGCTGTTCGACGAAGACACACTCGTAGCTCACGTCGTTCGAATAGGCCGTCAGCGTGGCCAGCGAATCGGTCAGTGCCATGATCTTAAAGCGCTTCGGCCGGTTGAAACTGGCGCCCTTCAACACGTCGCAGACGAAGTGAGACGCCGTCGAGGCACTGCCGCCGTTGCCGCAGGTGAAGATGGTGCGGCCCTCTTCCCGCGCCTGGCGCATCCACTCAATGGCCTGATTGACTTTGTCCACAGAGATGCCGCCCAGAGTCCGCTGGAGCGATTCCAGATAAGTAGCCGGAAAACTGTTCATCGATCCATTCCTTCGGCCCCAAGGGCCAGTTCGTAGGCGCCCCACAGGACGCTGTCATCGCCCAGTTCCGCCGGGACCACGTCGATCCGCGCGCGAGACCAGGCCGTAATCTGCCTGCCCAGATCGGCCCGCAGCGGCACGAACAGGGCGTCGCCCGCCTTGCTGATTCCGCCGCCGATGACGATCCGCGCCGGGTTCAATAACATGATGGCCGCCTTGATCCCTCGCGCCAGGTCCACCACATAGCGCTCCACAAACGCGCTGTCCTGCATCAGGGCCTGCGCGCTGCGGCCGTAGTCGCGCTCCAGCCAGAGGCCGCAGCACATCCGCTCCAGACAGCCGTTGGAGCCGCAGAGGCAGGCCGGTCCGTCCGGCCGGACATTCAGGTGGCCGATCTCGCCGGCGTAGGAATCGGCTCCGCGATAGACGCCCTCCTCGGTGATGACGCCGCCGCCAATGCCTGTGGACACTGTCATGTAGAACAGCGGCCGCACCCCGCGCCCGGCGCCATGGACGCCCTCGCCCAGCGCGCCCACGTTGGCATCGTTGTCCATCACCACCGGAACGCCGAACGCCGCCCGCAACCAGGCCACCAGGTCGAAGCCCTGCCATCCGCCGACGTGGGTGGACAGCACCACCTGTTGCATCGCGTAGTTCACGGGTCCGCCGAATCCAACACCGATCCGTTCGATGACTCCCTCTGCCGCCCAGCCCAGGCCGATCTCCTCGATCCGCTCAAGCATCCACGCGCGGCCCCCTTCGCGATCAGTCTGGCGCGACTGGCGCCGCACCATCGCGCCGTCCACAAACAACGCCATGGTGAACTTGGTCCCACCGATGTCGATGGCGAGTACGCTCATACTGCCTGGTCCTTTTCAGCCCGCAGTACCTCGGCCGGGGATGCCGTGCCAGTGCCCGGCTTCATGATTGTGATGGACGCCACGTAGTTGCCAAACCGCGCCGCCTCTACCGCGGCCGCACCGGCGCAGAGCGCCAGCAGCGCACCGGCCGAAAAGCTATCGCCGGCCCCGCAAATGTCCACCGGATGGGCCACCGGCCGGGTCGGCACGCGCACCTCGCAACCACACTCCAGCACCGCGACGCCGTCGCCGCCGTGGGTCACCATCATCAGCGGACCGCCTACGGCGTCACTCAGCTGGCGGTAGTTGACCGGGATGCCCAGCCGCTCGCACGCCTCGCGCGCCTCGCGCTCATTCGGCTTCACCGTCACGCCGCGAAACTGTTCGATACGCATCCGCGAGTCGACCCAGATCAGCAGCTTCGGATGGGCCGCGGCCAACCTGGCCAGACACTCCCGCACGCGCGATGTCACCACGCCGCCGGCGGCGGTCTCCATCTGGTCTGCCACCATCACACAGTCATGGCGCGGCGCGGCGTCCTCGAGACGCCGGATCAACTCGTCTTCCACCTCGGCGGGCGGAGGAAAGGACACATAGTCAATCCGCCCCAAATCCTCGACGCCGGTGCGGGTACTGATCAGCTTGGTATAGGTGAACGTCACCGGCCCAGTGACCAGAAGCGCGGAATCGATGCCCCGCAGCGTGAGGGCCTGGCGCAGTTCATAGCCGTGGCCATCGTCGCCGGCCACACCGAGCACGCGCACTTCACGCGCCCCCAGCGCGGCCAGGTTGCTGGCCACGGTTCCGCCGGCGCCGGGCGTCACCTCGCTGGCCACCACAGCCACGCGCTCCAATCCGGTCTCGCGCGACGGCTCACCCAGAAACGGATCATACTGGCACCAGCGATCCACGCAGATATCGCCCACCACCAGCACCTTCACGGCAGGGATGCGGTCCAGGATCTCGCGCGCTGTCACGATGCCGCCTCCGAGGCCGCCAGGTAGCTCTGCCGCAGCGCCGGAAACGTGGCGCGGTGATCGCCGCAGAAGTAGAAACTCTCCCCACCGTCGGCCACGGTCCGCACCAGCAGAGTCTTGTGCGGCCGGAAGTAGTAGCCCGGATCGCTCTTGGGCAGCTCTTTGCGGAAGTCGCCCTGGATGGGCACCATGTCAAAAACCGCGGTTGTGAATCGCCGGATTGAGCGGCCTTCCTGGTGGGCGAGGTTGCGGGCCATCGCCAGTGCTTTCAACAACACCTC
>JBBQLF010000117.1:0-9995 GCA_038327695.1 Bryobacterales bacterium | reverse complement strand
GGCTTTGGTGGTGGCGGTGCTTCATCTGGCGGCGGTGGCCGGGTGAGCGGTGGGGGCGGTGGAGGCTTTGGTGGTGGCGGCGCTTCGTCTGGCGGCGGTGGCCGGGTGAGCGGTGGAGGCGGTGGAGGCTTTGGTGGTGGCGGTGCTTCATCTGGCGGCGGTGGCCGGGTGAGCGGTGGGGGCGGTGGAGGAATGCGTGGTGGGGGTGGCGGTCGCGGACGCTAGACTTGTTCCCGGGTTCCCTCGGGCCCGCCGGGGCGCTGTGCTTCCGCGAGTCCATTTTCTGGCCGGTCTGTAAGTTTACATAATAATGATTATCGGAAGTAGCCAAGCGCCTTCTTGCAGCCCCCCAAACAGTCGCATCCCTCGCCCCAGGCCTCTCAGAAGTCGAACTCCGCATAATCATACTTCCGATTCCCTGCGCGCCGGCCGGTCGGCTGGCACCAGACGGTACACTGTAATCGGGATCACGTCCCGACCTTGAAGCCACCAGGGAGGCCGCACATGTCCACCCACGAGACGGCAATCATGCTGATTCAGGCCTTACCCGAGTTGCGCGTCGCCGCCCTGCTCCCCATCCTCCAAGCGCTCCAACCCGAGGAAACCATCGACGCCGAAACCGCCGCCCGGCTGGATGCCGCACTGGCCGACCCCGGCCCCTCCGTTACACTCGCCGAACTCAAAGCCGAATTCGGCCTATGACAGCCACGTTCACGGCCACATTCCGCCAGTCATTCCGCCGCCTGCGCCGACAGGACTAAGCTCGCCTGGTCGCCGCCATCGAGATCTACACCACCACCGGCGCCGGCGGCGTCCGCCCGCTCACAGGCCGCCCCAACTAACACCCCATCCGCGCCGGAAAATGGCGCGCATTCTTCAGGCACACCGCCCCGGACTTCGACGCTCGCGAGAAACGACCCAGGTCTGCTCGCCAAAAGTGACCCACCCAGGCCGCTGCGCCAGAGGGCCTTCGGCGTGCCGCGCCACGCGGCATTCGCCGCAGATGATAACGCCACACCAACTGGCTACGGGAAACAAGAGACTTGCGCGCCTACGGCGCGGATGATGTCGCCAACCCCGCGCCGCGCCACGTGGCGCGGCCTGTTTTTGACGTGGGTAACTCTAAATGAGCAGGCGTGGGTCATTCTTCGTGAACGCCGACGCTTCTTCACTGCGGCGCTCCTAGCAGCACTTCCCCACGGTTGATGCGGCAAGTGCTGGGAGTGGTTGCAGCACCGCGCAGAGACCGGCAACGCTCCGTAGTTACCACTGGGACAGAGGCATCCAGGCGAGCGCTTCGGCAAACGCCTTGGCTTCAGTAGTACTAGCCCTTCGGAGAAGAGTTCCGCCCCCCCCGATGCCCAGGCATAGGACCCGGCGCAATGACGGCGATTTTGCCAAAGGTTAGAATGAGGTATTGGCCGAAGAGCCATTGGGAAGGGTGCGCCAGGCGGTTGACTTCTTATGCGTGAAATGTTGTTGCTCGGCATCGTTTTATGCCTCTCTCTGGCGGCTGTCGCCAAACCGCAATTCGGCATGATGGCATACATCTGGTTCAGCTTGATGCGGCCGGACTACATTGCTTATTCGACCGGGCGGTTTAGTTATTCCCTCATGCTGGCCTTAGGCATGATTGCGGGGTCATGGCGCGAGGCGAACCGGTTCCAGGCGGCATGGTTCACCAATCCACTCAGCTGGATGATGCTGCTGCTCAACGTGCCGATTCTGATCTCCACACAGACCGCACTGTTCCCCGGTTACTCGTTGGACATCTACTTCACATTCCTGAAAATGGCCATTGCAGTGCTCTGGATCCCCGTCCTGGTCCACACTGTGGCGCAGATGCGTTTGCTGTTTCTGGTCACCGCTTGTTCCCTGGGTGCCCACGCTGTCTGGCAGTCTCTCGGTGGCATCGTCACTGGAGGGCACGCCATCCGGCACGGCATCGGTGGCTTCATGTCGGACAACAATACCTTTGCCGTCGGCTTAGTTATGGTGGCCCCGTTTTGCTGGTACTCCCGTTATCTGGTCGAGCAGCCCTGGCTGAAAATGCTACTGGCGGCCATGTTTGGCGCCTGCTTGTTCGCCATTATGTTGACGCACTCACGGGGAGCCGCTCTGGCAGCCGTTGCCATTTTGATCATGCTGCTGATTCACACCAAGCGGCGCACGCTGGTTCTTCTCCTGCTGTTGGTGATTGCACTCCCCGGACTATACCTGGTGCGGAATACCTACTTCGACCGGCTCAGCACAATCGACAACTACGAAGAGGACAACTCGGCGATGAGCCGCATTATCCATAACAAGGTGGCTTTGCAGGTGTGGTTGACGAGTCCGCTGACGGGCATCGGGATTGGAGAAGAGAACTACTTCAGTGCTTCCGCCCCTTACCTGTCGGCTGTGGACGCGGACAGTCTCATCGGTTTGGTGGTGCACAACTCTTTCCTGCAGATGCTGGTCCACTCCGGCATTGTTGCTCTCGTGCTCTATGTGTTCATGTTTGTCAGCGTCGTCTGGATGATGTGGCGTTCCAGCCGCCGCTTGGCCCGGACTCATCCCGAGCTCATATACTTCCCCAGAGCGATCGAGCTGTCGGTCATCGGCTATCTGGTCGCCAGCCTGACTCAGCCTCGGGCGACTTTTGATTTTGCCTACACCGTGGTGATGTACGCCGCCGCCTGGTATGTGATCGAGAAACGCTTGTCTGTCGATACTTCGGCCCCGATGGTGGCTCAGATCATCGCGCCGCCACCACCGCCGCCGCCCGCGGCGGTGTCTGTGGAAGCGGCCCGCACGCAGGCGAGCCGGCTGCTGGGCCGGCATGAACAGAGGAGCAGATAGCGACCACTGGCGCGCCCGGCTGTGCCAGACTGATCTCACTAAGGGGCTGTAATGAGCGAAGAAACTGACGATCTGACACGAAAAACGCGCGAAAAGGACTTCCACAACAAGACCTTCGCTCATTCCGTCCGGGACGACGCCCAACGCTTCTACAGCGTGATGCAGCCGAGCAGCGACTACTTTGAAAGCCAACTGATGAGCCGGGCGGCAGGCAGTACGGTGCTGGAGTACGGGTGCGGGCCCGGTACTCACTCGTTTCGTCTGGCGGCAGTGGCAAAGCGCGTCATCGGCATCGATATCTCCGACGTGGCCATTGACCAGGCGCGCCAGCGCGCCAAGGCCCGGGGCGTGGAAAACACGGAATTCCACGTCATGGACGCGGAGCGGCTCACACTCCCGGATGCCTCCCTGGACCTCGTCTGCGGCCGCGCGATTGTCCATCACCTGGACGTCCCCCGCTGCTTCTCCACCGTTTCCCGCGTGTTGAAACCAGGCGGCTCCGCTCTCTTTCACGAGCCTTTGGGATACAACCCGCTGATCAACCTCTACCGGAAGATCACGCCCAAAATGCGGACTGTGGATGAACACCCCCTCCTCCGGTGCGACCTGGAAACGGCGCGGAAGTACTTCCATCGGGTGGAGATGCACCCGTTTGTGCTGACGTCGCTGGGGGCGGTTGCGTTCAATGGAACTGCGTTGTTCCAGCCTGCGTTGCGGACTCTGTCGGCTCTGGATTCCGCGCTGTTCCATCTGCCGTTTGTGCCGCTATTGGCCTGGACCTCGGTCTGGATTTTGCAGGACCCGAAGAAGTAAGCCATTGACGCCCATCCCGGAGAGCCGGGCGGCGTCATGCGCCTGATGTCATGACCCAAGCAAGCCCCCCATCGCCGAGCCGCTTCGTAAATAGCACCGCCATCTACTCGGTGAGCATGTTTCTGGGCCGCATCGCTTCCATCGTGATGCTGCCGGTCTACACCCGGTATTTGAGCCCCGCGGACTACGGCGTGCTGGAACTGATCGATGTCGGCATGTTTGCTGTCGCAATCCTGATTGGCATGGGGTTGACGGGGGATGCGCTCTACTACTTTCATGCCAGAGCCTTCTCCGATGAGCAGCGGGAGAATCTGGTCAATGCGCTGATGCTCTCTTCCATTGCCTGTAGTCTGGCGGGGGGCCTCGCCGTCGTGGCCGGCGCCGGCTGGGTTTCTGAGTTCCTCTTTCACGGCAGGCAATACAAGACGGCAATCCAGATCGCCGGGTTGACGTTCATCAGCAACATGCCCGGTGAAACCTGCTTCTCCTATCTGCGGTTGCGCGACAAGCCGGTGGCCTTTATGGGGTTCTCGCTGTTTCGCCTGGGCAGCAACGTCATATTGAACATCGTCTTCCTGGTCGGGTTCCGCCTGGGCTTCTATTCGATTCTCATGACCAGCCTTCTATCAAGCACCTTCTCCTTGATAGGCCTGCTCTGGTACGTCTACGGCAAGTTCATCCGGTGGCGCATGCCGGATCTTTCAGTCATGGGGCCAGTGGTCAGATACTCGCTGCCTCTGGGGCTGGGCGGCATCGGCATGCTGACCATCAATTTTGGGGACCGCTACTTTCTCTCCCGCTCCTGCTCCCTCTCCGATATCGGAATCTACTCGCTGGCCTACAAATTCGGCATGATGCTGACTGCTCTCAACCAGCCCTTCATCATGTTCTGGCGGTCGCAGGTCCACCAGATCATGCTGGGTGGCGACGAAAAGGGCGAGATTGCTTTTGTGCGCATGTTCACCGCCGTTGCCGTGATCTTCGGATTTGCAGCTTATTGCCTGGTGGTGCTGGCCCCGCTGGTGATGCGTGTGATTGCCGGGCCGGCGTTTTATGGCGCCGCTATTTTTGTCCCATGGGTAGCCGCCTCCTATCTGTTGCGCGTTCTGGCCGCACAGTTGGAATCCGGATTGCTCGCAGGCAACAAAACAAAATGGTTGATGGCGTCGGACTGGCTGGCCGCCGGCGTCTGCCTGTCCGGCTACATGGTCCTGATCCCACGTTTTAAGGTGTGGGGCGCTGTCGCCGCCACGTTCATGGCATTCCTTGTCAATTTTGTTTTCATCGTTGCCGTGTCCCACCGGCTGAAGCCGAGGGATTTTGAGGTTCGTAAGATCTGCGCCGCCTATGGCGTGATGATCGGCCTCGTGCTGTTGGACCGGATTCTTCCTCCGGTCCCCGGATTGGCGGGAGCGGCGATCAAAGTGGCGCTTGTCCCGCTGGCTCTGTTTCTGCTGGCCCTGCTGCCGATGTTCAAGGAAGAACAGGCTCTTCTGTCAGGGTTCTTACGGCGGAGACTCAGGGCCGCCTGAGAAGTTGTGAGCGCGCTTCCTGTCCCTTAACCTGAATTCCGAACTTGACCTCCACTGACAGCGATTCGAGGCGTCCGGCACGGGAGACCGAGCCGCGCGGTGGTCAGCATTTCATGGCTGGCGTCAACTGCGCCGAAGTTGGGATTGGGCACTGCAAGATACGGGAGACCGAGCCGCGCGGTGGTCAGCATTTCATGGCTGGAGTCAACTGCGCCGAAGTTGGGATTGGGCACTGCAAGATATGGGAAGCGGCGGATTTCTGGTTTTCAATCCACTCCGGCTTTGGCCCATGTGGACGACGAGGCGGCGGGCCGAACGGCCCAGGCCGCCAAGCCGGTCTTTCGCAGGTAGGCGATGAAGACGGCACCCCCGCCAAACGGTGTCACCACACGCTGAGTCTCCCGGAGAATGAGCCGCTCGTCTGACAGCGCCTGAATTTCGTCCGGGACGGTTTTGTCCCGCTCGTCTGGATTCACACCTCCGTTTTCGCGGAGTCCTCAGGCGGTTGGGGAATGTCAGCCTCAGAATTCAGGCTCAACCGGGGCCGTCTCTTGCGGCAGAGGAATCAATTGAAAGGCGCCGGCGCCGGGGGCCTTGATCGATAGAACCCCTTCCGGACCCACGATGAGGCCGTCGCCAACCACCTGATCGTTGCAGAGCAGGCGGTATTGGCCGGGCGTCAGGTTGCCCAGCCAGTGCCGGGCTTCGCGGTCCAGCCCCGCCGTATAGGACACCGGTCCGGCGCTCGCTCCGCTATTGAGGAACAGAATGACCCATGGCTGTTCGGCATCTTCCAGCACCAGGCCGCGGTAGCCTTCGCCTGTGAGCGCCAGCGTGGGCGGCATCGGTGGGCCGTTGGTCTCGGACGGGTACAGCACGTTGAGAAAGACATCGTCCTCTGCCGGCGCCGGGGGCGAGATCTCAAGCCGCCACGCGCCGGGCTCGCCCGGGCCTTTCTTTGGGTCCGTGCTGATCACCCCGGCAGGCGACCGCCAGGGGTCAACGGCCAGCGTGATGCCGTAGTTTTGTCCATCCACTTCGAACTCCCGCCCCGGGCCGCCCACTTTGGCGATCTGGGCCTCCGCGGGCAGCAGGCTCCGCATCTGCAGCTTGCCGTTGTACTGATACTGCTTGAAGTTGGGCGAGGCGTACTGCAGCCCTCTCGCAAAGGTGAAGGAGCTTGTCACCAGATCATCGCGCAGCGCGGAGACGTCCTTCCCGTTGACGGCTGGTTCGTTGATGGTGTGCAGCAGCCAGCGTTTCTTGAAATCGGCGTTGTAGCTGCTTACCTGGTCAAAGAGCACGACGTATTTGTAGCCGGCAAACAGCAGAGAACGGTTCCACTGCCGCACCCGCCGGGTGCGGTGAATGGGATTGCTGCCGCTCTGCTCGTTGGTATAGGCGCGCGTCAGGTCCGCCGACACAAACCCATACTCCTTGTTTGTGTCGAAGGCTGTAATCCGGCCCATTAAAAACGTGTCGCCCTGATTCTTCCACAACTGCAGGGAACTGGCGGAAGAGGGGCTCGGCAGCCGCCCTGCGCCGCCGCCGAGGCTCCACTCCTCGTAAGCCAGCGCCAATCGCTCGTCATAGATGGAGGGGGCGCCGACGCCGAAGTAACCGTCAATCCGCCGCTGGCCCCCATCGTTGGCGAGCGGCCGCTCAACCACGGTGGTAAAGGTATCGGCCGGATCGTACACCGTCATGCTGTTCTTGGAAATGGTCTGGCGTTTGTAATTTAAATGATGCTCGTCGCCGTAGTAGGCGTAGGCACCGGAGTTGATGGCCAGGGCGCCCCGGCGATAGATGGTGAACGCGCCATTGTCGAGGTCGCTATGACTCCAGAAACTGGGTCCGGCTTTGAACTCCAACACCGTGTCGTCTTCGGTCCACCCCGAGCGCATCACCACTTCGCCGATACCCTCGAAGATCCACGCTTTCGGCAGGTCGCCGGGCGGCGCCTCGGCGTATTCAGACCAATCCGGATAGCCCCACGGATAGAGAGACGGGTCGACCCCGTTCGGCTTGCGTTGTGCGCCGATGTAGCCGGCAACGTCCATCGTCATGCGCCTTGCAAACCAGAGGCCGTAAGGATTGCGGTACTCGATCGACAACGGCCAGACGGCGTTATCGGCCACCATATAGGACAAATTGATATCTGCGACCCGCGAAGGCGTGATGTCCGGCCGCATCTTATAGATAGAGAAGAAGATCGCGCCCTCCACCCACGGATTCTGCCGGAACAGGTCCTGCCCGGAAGCGGTCCGCCATTCCCACAACATCCTGGGGATCACCTTCGATATGCCGATGTTGTAGTAATCGGTCCCCTCATGCCAGCCACCCGTGCGGCCCATGATCTGGCGTGCGGTCTCCAGTATGTCGTTACTGTAGGTGATGGCAAACTCCAGGTGCTCCTGGCCCCGGGGATGGTCCGGGTAGAGGGCGATGGAGGCTGTCAGCAAACCGCCCTCGAAGCGGTTGTATCCGACGTCATTCAACGGGCTGGGCTGAGTGGCCACCAGTTCGGTCTCCAGATCCAGCAGGAGATTGTAGAGGATCTTCTGATATCTGGCCTTCTCCGCGCTGGTGAACCGCGAATAGAACCAGTCATAGGCATAGGCGATGAAATAGATCTTTGTTTGGGTTCCGTAGTTGGGAAGGGGGCTTTCGATCAGCCGCTTCACCATATCGAAGTAGCCTTGTTCCCCAGTGGCGAGCGCCACCATCAGCAGGGCGCTTGAGTTTTGCAGGTTGTTGAATACGGCCGGATCGGTAATGGCTTTCGCGTAACCGGTGTAGGTATTGAACACGCTGGTATTGCGGCGGAACCGGTCCAGCGCATCGCCATCCAGAATGGGGAGCCGGGGGTGTTGACTCTTGTAAGTAGCCGGATCGAACATGAGCGGAACCGCCGGAGTGTCCACGTCCAGCTTCCGCAGAAACTCGAGAGCGGCACCATGGTTGCCATCGGCGGGCGCAGCCGGCAGCTTGATCGCCTCGGCCCGCTGATCCACCAGCGGCCTGGCAAAGGACTGTACTTGGCCGGCGGCAGCCTCCTGGCTGCCCAGCGCTACTACCGGCAGGCTGACCAACGCCAGTACGCATCCCCACCGGAGTTGTGAGAGTAAGTGCATCATCCAGCCTCCATCGGAGTACTTCCCGCTCTGCCAACCGCCACAGGGCAGCCTGGCCCCTGCCGTCCTCACGGAGAGGCTCTTTCTTGAGTATAGGCGTGAGTGCAGGCTGGCGGCCACCGCTTCAGGAGGGCCCGGCCGCCGCCACGCAGAGTCTCTTTCTTGAGTATAGGCGTGAGTATAGGCTGGCGGCTCCGCTTCAGGAGGGCCCGGCCGTCTGGCGCTGGGAGTGCGTCTTCACGGCGGCCTCGGCGGCAAGCCGCAGCCGTTCTACATTCAGCTCCCACGAGTAGCGGGCCATGGCAGCGCTCCTGGGCGATTCGCTGGCCACGGCACAGGCCAGCGCGGCGCGATAGTCGCCAGCCGTGCGGCAGACCACAACGCCAGCAGGCAGCACGGTCCCGAACGTGAGCGCGGCGGCGGGAGAGATCAGGGCCGGACGTCCCAGTGCCAGCGACTCCAGGATCTTGTTCTGAATCCCCCGGGCAATCCGCAGCGGGATTACCGTGGCCACGCCGGCAGTCACGTAGGGGCGGATATCGGCCACTGTGCCTGTGACCGTAATACCGGGCTGGCGGCCCAGAGCCACAACCTCCGCCGAGGGATTCCGTCCCACCAGCAGCAGTTCCAGCTTCGGATCTTCCCGCCGCAATTCGGGCAGAATCCCGGCCGCAAACCAGCAGGCGCCGTCCCAGTTCGGGAAGTAATCGAAGGCGGCGGCAAACACCAGGAAGCGGCGGCCTTGGAGCTCTGGAAGAGGCGTTACCTTCTCCGGGTCAAAGTAGTCGAAGTCGACTCCGTTCTCCATCACCTGAACCGGCGCGTCAGGCGCAAACCTACGGAAGATCTCCGCTTCGTGTCCGGTGGTCAGAAAGACCGCCTCGGCCCGGGATGCCGCCTTCAACTCCTCAGCCCGCAACCGCCTGGCCTCAATCCTGTAGGGGAAACCCGGCGTGCGCATTTTGCCGTAGTCCAGCCACTTTTCCGAATCGACATCCACCATGTCCAGCACCGCTGGCAAGCCGGCCGGGACATAAGGAGTCATGACCGCGGTGTAGATCAAGGCCAGATCCAGTTGTTGCGCCCGCACCAGCGCTGCTACGTGCCGCCGCATGCGTGGACTACTGAAATAGGCCATATTCAGGCAACCGCCCAATCCGAATCGCACGGATGCCCGGATCAAAGACCGCCAATGGGGAAGGACCTCCACATAGACCGACGCACAGTAACGTTCCAGTTCCCGCGCATGGGCAGCCTCCTCCGCGCTCTTCGCAAAACAGGCCAGATGGATCGTGTGATGGCGCGCCAGTTGACGCAACTCATGATGGGCGCGGATTCTGTCACCCTTGTCCGGAGGGGCGGGGATACAGTGTGCCAGGTAGAGGATGTTCACGAGCCACCCGCTATTATCGCCCAACGGCGGGAACCACGAGACCCTGTCCAGCCGGCTGGCGGCGCGATCCGGCCCAGCGCCCCCCTCAGAGCCGCCGGCCCAGCAGCGGACCGGTTTCGCCCCACAGCGGGCGGGCGTCCATCCATGCCCAGGCTGGACGCATGGGCTTTCGTCATCCACGGGGACGCTCACTGGGGATGCTGCGCCCTGCGGCCGCCGGCCCAGCCGTTGGCAAGGCGGGCGTGGCGGTAGCGAACCCGTAGCGAGCTCCTGGGCACAAAC